>CAYZLU010000119.1:0-7278 GCA_964479285.1 uncultured Planctomycetales bacterium
TGGATTTAAAGAGCAGGTCTAAAAAATTTTATAATTAGTATGGACGCATCACGTAAGAAAATAATTCTCATCGCAATAGCTTCAAGCGCCGGCTTTCTTTTATTGTTGGCCCTGGGATGGTTTTTGTATTTCAACGCGCAGTTTAGCGTCTACCAGGATGACCAATATAAATTTTCCATCAAATATCCTAGGACTTGGGAAGTAGTCACCCATCCGAAGGCAACGGTAGCGGTGGTCTTCAGGCGGCCTAAAGTCACGGCCTTGGATACCATGCAAGAGAATTTTAGCGTTATCGTACAACCTTTACCGGATGGTATATTTACCATGGAGGCATTCAGTGCCACCATCAAGGATCAGATGACCGGGGTGTTCGGAAAAAGTATTAATATAGTAGAAAATAAACCGCTTCATTGGGGTTGGCGCGAGGGCCGCCAGATGGCCATAGAGGCACCTAAGCCGGACCATTTAAAAATGGTCAATGCCTGGGTGTTGCGCAGCACCCAGGCCGTGATCCTCACCTTCCTCGGAGACATGAAAGAATATGGCTCTGTTGATTTTCTAGCGGATGATTTTAAAGAAGGGCAGGCGGATCAGTTGGTAATGGCTATTGAAAGAAGTGCACAGGCAAGAGGGGAAGTTCTCCCTGGTGGTGGAAATGCCGTTGATAGACTAAATGAGTTCATAAATGACCCTGATTCTTGGAAAATACTGGGAGAACAGGAGCCAAAGAAGCCATTGAGCCCTGAAGAAATTCGTAATAGATTAGAGGCAGAGTACCCCCAGGAAACCCCCAAGAGACACAAATATTCCAAGGACTCCCTCATTGTCAATGAAATGATCCGTTCGCTTCAATTACAATAATTACCTTGGTTATTGCCATCCTGAAGCTAAGAGAACGTGCCAGCCGTGCCAGCCAGCCGAAGATTGCTTTCCCCTAAAAATGTGTTATATTTAAAGTGTCCCTAATGGAAAAAGCATTTCCTAGCCCTGTTATTATTTTTGATTCTTAGCTTTTGACCAAAGGGGAAATTAATGTTCAGACATTTTATTGCCTCATTTGTCTGTCTCACCTTTATTCTTAGTGATCTTCCATATGTTGATGCCCATCCTTTTTTGCAGGTAAATGGGGACTTTATTATTGATCGTCTTCCTGTGCCAGGGACAATGATCGATGCCTCAACGCCCTTCATACCTTTGGCCTTAAAAGCATTGGTCGTTGATCCTCGAAAGCCTCTTGAATTAAAATTTATCGTTGACACTGGCCAGGGCCCGCAGGATGCCGCATCAGTTAAAGAACAAGCCAATCAATTAGTGAAATATTTTCTGGCAGGTCTGACGATCCCTGAAGGGGATTTATGGGTCAATCTCTCACCCTATGAAAAGGACCGTATAGCTCCCAAAGTTTTAGGACAGACAGATTTAGGTCGTGATTTATTGGCCCAAGACTATGTCCTCAAGCAGTCAACCGCATCACTGATTTGTCCAGAGAAAGGTCTGGGTAAAGAGTTCTGGGATAGGGTCTATCAGATGGCCCTAAAACAGTTTGGCACAACCAATGTTCCAATAAACACCTTTAATAAAGTATGGATCCTTCCTAATCAAGCCCAAGTCTTTGAGAATGGTGATGCCGCCTATGTTACCAAATCAACTTTAAAAATAATGCTTGAGGAAGATTATTTAGCATTACGAAAACACGGTACTTCGTCGCTGTTTGTTCCCCGTACGGACACTCATGCCATAGGAGCTAATATCGTCCGTCAAGTGATCCTTCCTGAAATCGAAAAAGAAATCAATACCGGTAGAGATTTTGCGCCGTTGCGCCAAATCTATCAGGCGCTCATTTTGGCCAAATGGTACAAGGAAACCATGCAAAATGGCCTTTTGAATGCAATTTATACCAATAAGAAAAAGATTGCAGGCATCAATTTATATGACCCAACAATTAAAGAGCAAATTTATCAACGTTACCTTAAAGCCTATAAAAAGGGAGCATTTAACTATATCAAAGAAGATCCAACGCCGAATGGGCAAGTCATACCGAGGAAATATTTCTCAGGGGGCATTCCAATGATATTTAGTTTACAGCATGATGGCGCAATGACTGCGGTCAAAAGTGATGGGGCCATGATGGCGTTGACTGTAGATTTAACCAGGTCTGCTAGGGGCCCCAAAGGTAATGGGTCATTCGTTATAGACCACGATCTATTATCTGATGTCCTTGACCATGATGAGCGTATACAAAATGATGTTTTTAAGAATGTGAAAGTTGTCGTATCGGATGTAGGAGGGACATTAGATGATGGAATCCCTGAAAATTTGGAGAGGTCGATCATAGCATTGGGTAATCTGTTGAACACTGGAATGCCGGTCAAAATTGTTACAACAGGCGGTTTTAAGGCAGAATTATACAGAAAGATATTAGACAGGGTTTACCCTTCTAAAAGAAATTAATTACAAGTTTACTGGGGAGGGGGAGTGATTTTAATGAATTTTGATGGTAATGGAACGCCTGAAGATGCGACAAACACCCTAGGAGAGGAATATAAAGAAAATAATTTCTTAGCATTTGATGTCTATCAGGACCTGGTCAGGAAAGTTGATTCATTGTCCCCTCACTATGGTATTCGAATCACATTTACTAATGAAGCGGATAAGGTTGGAGTGGCACAATTTGGGATAGGTCCCTTTCAGTCAGATGGCGAAAGACAAGGTTTTATTAAATCCCTAAATGATCTATTATCAGATAATGTCCGGGAAAATATCGCAATCTCAACAGATGGGCTTTTTGGTCTCATTGTGAGAAAGAAAGGTTTTGTCAAAAGAAGGGTTTTTGATGATGTCATTCTTAAGCAATTTAAACCAAGACAGATTATCTATTTTGGAGATGAATTTCAGGAAGGAGGTGTTGATAATGAATTATCTGAATTAGGTATTTGGCCAGTTTCTGTTGATAAGAACCAATCATTGGTCCCAGCTTCTGTTATCAAATTCGATGGATTTACCGGAGTCAACGCGACAGTGCAGTGGTTACAATCATTAGAGAAATACCGCCGTTTTAGGGCAATTAAAGAGGAGTTGATCCAGGCTTTTGATGAAAATAAGCCCCTGCCTGAAAGGGTCGCTGGATTGATTGGTCCTAAGAGGTTTGAAAATACCCCGTTGGGGTATAGGCCAAAACCGGCATCAGGGGTGGCATTAACTTATTTGATCGGAAGTTCAAATCGCATGGAGGATATTTCATTACAGGGGAAGCTGGAGGGTTTTGCCGATGAATTCTTTGATAGTCTGACGCCAACTTTGAGAAAGAAGATCGCTGTGGTTGACTATCGTTCCTTCCATGTCACTATTGTAGACCTACTTGCTGGAAACAATCCCAAATTGAGGGCAAAAATCGAGAGGCTCATGCCGGGTATTATAGGTAATTTAAGGCATAGGTTTGGAGAAACATCGCTGGCTAAGATCACGGGGATTGATATGTTTTATACTTCCGGGTCCAATAAGTTTAATGGTGTTATCAAATTCAGGCTTGAGTGGGACAAAGAATTTCTTAAAAGATTCGCGCAGGCAGTCCAGGACATGCTCAGCGAAGATGATGAAATCAGTACAGCTTATGATAAAGCTCCTGATTGGTCTAAGCCCGAAAATTTCACTTATCACATCACCTTGGGTTATCTCATGAAGCCTTTGACGATGCGACAGATTGACAAATTAGTCAATGCAATGAAAAACTCTTCGGCTTCTGTCAAGCATATTGATTTTCAATTGCCTTTGGGCGAAATGGTTGCCTACACGGATATGAACACCTTTATTCCCATTGGGGTGAAGCTGTATAAAGGAGTGAATGTCGCCGTTTTGAGAATAAACCCAAAAATATTTGAGCCTCATATTTTAGTTTCAGAGAATTTGGAAGGGAAATTGAGGCCTGTGGATCGGCGATCGAATTTTATTTCTTACGAAGATCCCCAAACAAAAGAGGGGCTGACAGAGCGTATAACGATACGAGCCAAGGTTTCTACTATTGCAGCCATGATCAATCGTTTTAAAAGTGAGAACCCAGATGTAAAGATAGAGGCCATGGTTGGCAATGAAAATCTTTTTTATAACACTCCCATTGTCACCGTGCAAGGCAATAGGGTTTATCATGCTGCAGGTAAAAATATTGAGAACAGGCAATATCCCATGTATGTGGTATGGAATGATAATCATGTTACTATTGAAGATAATGTGAAATTTAAATTTGTAGACCAAGAAAGAAAAGTCGTTAAGGTTTTTATTGATGATAAAGAAGTAAACATCAAATATGCGACAGTCATTCAACTGGTCAAGAATGGAGATGGTTTCGTTAATCCCGGTACGTATACGTATTTTTATGATGATGTGAGGCACCTGTTTTCTTTGCCTCGGTTTACTGAACATGATTTGGGGATCCCTGCAGGCAGCCTATGAGTGGGGGTGTATTCTTTATGGCAGATCAAATCCTGGAGAAAAATGGGAAACGTATTACAGAGTATTTTGATAACCCTGGTAAACATCAAGAATTTTCCCTAAGAATACCGATTGTTACGGTAGATGATGAGAAGAAACAAACAGAGGAAATTTATAATGTTCCTGTTGATGCATTAAAAGTATGCCTTGATGAATCAGGATATAAAGCCGAGGATTATTCAATTGATGAGGCAAGAAGAACCATTAGCATTCGTTTGAAAGAAAATGTCTATCCTTTTCATATCGTTGGAACAACTACGGATGGTGAGGTCAAAGAGATTGCTGTTAATGGGCGATCAGGAAAAGAAGGGCTCACGATCAGGCAGGTAGCAGAGCTCGCTCAGGAAGAAGGGCTTGCCAGGGCAGGAATTATTGATCAAGGCACGACTGTTCGTTTAACAGTTGGAGGAGAGGAATATGGTAATCCAACAGTAGACAAAGACGATGCTGTTGGGCCGCGTGCAAGTTCAATAATCGTCTATGGGAAAAGGTTTAGTAAAAATGAAGGGCCAAATGATGATTCTGCCATGATCAAGACGTCCAGGGCTATTTCAAAAAATCCTAATGATTCTGGAGGTATCGACCTCGATAAAATTAGAGTCACTCGCAGGGGCAAGACGATCAGTGTTCAGTTCGACCAGGCCATGCTTGATGGCTTTATGCAAGGTGATTTTGAAGGGTTTACGCCGATGATCACTGACATGACAGCCATTCAAAGTCCTTGGCCGTTATTGGGCGTCCGGCCATCTAGGGGAGAAGTTTTGGTTAAATAGCACACGGTTTGTCATTTCGTTTTTATAGTCCCATGCGATCGACGAGGAATTCTTTAAGGCTATGACAATGCAAATAAGGGTTGGTTTCTTTTTGGTGGCCTATGGTGTCCTTCGGGGTCGGCCCGTAGTTGTGGCCTGGATAAACAATTGTTTCGTCAGGTAGTTTCATGAGGATATTGTATAGGCTATGGTACATCACCTTAGGGTCACTGCCTGGCAAATCGCATCTTCCGCATCCGTCAATAAAAAGAGTGTCCCCGCAAATGAGCTGTCCCTGGGCCAGAAAACATTGACAGCCTGGTGTGTGCCCCGGTGTATGCAGGATATCAAAGTTGATATTACCGACGGACAGTTTATCTTTTTCTGTTACGTCAACCAGGCCTTGGACGCGTGGGCGTAAAAATGGCGCTTCATATTTGGAAATAAAAATGGGCACAGGGTTGAAGGACAAAAGTTTATCAAGGCCGTTGACGTGATCAGGGTGGGCGTGCGTCAAAAATACCTTGGTGATTTTATAGCCCAAACGTTTGGCTTCTTGACCTAAAAAATCGACATTCCAGGCCGGGTCGACGATGGCCATTTCTTTTGTTTCAGGGTCGCCTAAAAGATAGAGGAAGTTATTGAGCGGCCCTAATTCATATTGTTGAATGAGTAATCTTGACATAAATGACCCCGCTCGTATAATTGACGTGAGTGTTCTATTTTATATCATCGCTGGAGGTTAATCAATGGCACTTTTAGAATCTGTAAAAATTCCTTTGGGCACACCGATGCCGGATTTTGAATTAAGAGACGCGTTCGGTAAACCTTATAAAGGTTCCGGGCTTTATGGCGAACGAGGTTTACTTGTGGTTTTTACCTGCAATCATTGCCCGTATGCCTTGGCGGTCTGGCCCAGGCTTCTACGCCTAGCCCTATACGGCAAAGGGATGAGGGTCAACACAGTGGCAATAAACCCTAATATCAACCCTGATTTTCCTGATGATGCCCCTGATAAAATGGTCCTGAAGATCAAGGAACTGGGTATTGATTTTCCGTACCTGGTTGATGAGACACAGCAAGTTGCGGATGCTTTCAGGGCCCAATGCACACCAGACATTTATTTGTTTGATAAAAATAAATCACTTGTCTATCATGGCCGGATTGATGATAATTGGAAAGATGAAGGCGCGGTCACCCGCGAAGAATTAAAAGAAGCCATGAATAATATGGCGGCAGGCCGCCCAATCGCCGCGCAACAAAACCCTTGCATGGGTTGCTCTATTAAATGGAAGAATTAAGGTCAAATGTATAAGAAAATAATCGTTCCATTGGATAATTCAGCAACGGATGAAACAATTCTGTCACATATCCGTAAGTTTGCCCGATTGACCCAGGCCCAATTGGTCCTGGTACATGTGGCAGATGGTTTCGCCGCGCGCCTGCAGGACCAGTTGAATTTGGCAGATTCTGAAGAAATCAAGAATGACCAGGCGTATTTGGACCAGTTATGTGCTGGATTGCGGAAGGACGGTTTTGATGCCCATGCGATTTTAGTGCAGGGTAAAGAACCAGTGGACGGTATTTTGTCCGTAGTCCAGGATGAAGGTGGTGACCTTATTGCCATGGCCACCCATGGTCACCAGTTTATAGAAGACATGATCTTAGGTTCGGTCGCGGACACCTTGCGGCATCGCACAGACATCCCTATTCTCATGATTCGTTCAGTAAAATAACCATCCCTATTATTGCAATTGTTCCTCAACATTTTATAATGCTTTTATGGAATTCATCAATCGAATAACTGAAGCAGGTGATTTAGATCAAATTATTGCCGACCTTTTAACGGGAATCGAAGGTAATTTTGATCTGGGGATTATATATATATGTCCCTGGCCACCTTATGATTCTTTGGAATTATTCCGGGCCTTGAAAGCCAAGGGGAAAGTACGCCATTTGATCTGTTGCACGTGCGCCGGAATTATCGGGGGGACACGTGAGATTGAAGGGCGTCCATCTGCATCTTTGATGCTGATGCGTC
>CAYZLU010000120.1:0-7063 GCA_964479285.1 uncultured Planctomycetales bacterium
TCAGCGACCAGGGCCTTGATGTGTATAAAACAGCGGTACTCTACCAGTTTATCCATGCCATGGGCTTGTTTGTGGTGGCGTGGCTCTCGACTATTAATGGGGACCCTAAAATCAGTTTGGCTGGATTTTTGATGGTTACCGGTATTATAATATTCTCGGGAAGTTTGTACGTTTTGTCCCTGACTGGCATCAAGTGGCTGGGGGTGCTGACGCCTATCGGTGGATTGTGTTTTTTGGCGGCATGGATTTGTTTGATGTTAGTGAAAGTTTAAGAGGAGGTTGGACATGGTTTCCCTACAAACACGCATGACATTGCTGGTCGTGGCTTTATTTGCCATTATTTACGCCACGATTGTGCTCATTGGTACAGCCATGGGCATCCATGATTTCTTTTTTTATCTTTTAATTTCGCTTGGGATCATGTGGTTTCAGTATATGATCGGCCCTAATATCGTTGAATGGACCATGCAGGTGCAATATATCAAGCGCGAGGAGAATCCTCAATTATTTGATATGGTGACGGATCTGGCCCAACGTGCCCATATTCCCATGCCGCGTATTTGCATCGCACCCACCAGCGTGCCTAACGCGTTTGCTTTCGGCCGCAGTGTCAATGACGGACGTGTCTGTGTTTGCCAGGGTATTCTCAATCTTTTGACTGATGAGGAATTAAAGGCCGTGCTGGGCCACGAGTTGACGCATTTGAAAAACCATGACGTCATCACCATCACCTTGCTTTCGGTGGTCCCCATGATTTTATACCGCATCGCCTGGCAGATGATGTGGTTTGGCGGCGATAGGCGTGACAATCGCAACGGGCCCAGCGGTGTGGTCATAGCACTGGTCGCTTTTCTGTTTTATTTTATCACGAACCTCCTGGTCCTCTACGGTTCGCGCATCCGTGAATACTATGCAGATAAAGGTTCAGTGGAATTAGGCAATAGGCCCGCAGCATTGGCCTCGGCCTTATATAAACTGGTATATGGCTGTGCCCGTAAATCCGGTGAGGAAGACATGAAAGCAGTTGAAGGGATGAAGGCCTTTTTTCTCAATGACCCTTCGCAAGCAGTGAATGAAATTCATGAATTAAGCGAACTGGATCTGGATAAAAGTGGTACTATTGACAGTGAGGAATTGCTCCGATTAAGGGGAAAAGAGATCCGTTTGAGTACCAGCGATAAAATGATGGAATTATTAAGCACGCACCCCAATATGCTTAAAAGAATCAAGCAATTATCGCAATACACATGAAAAAAATATCTTTTTATACATTTGGCTGTCGTTTAAACCAGTCGGAAACGGCTTCCATCCAGAACTCTTTCAAGCACCATGGTTACCAGGTGGTTGGCTTTGATGAACCTTCAGACATTGTGGTCATCAATACCTGTACGGTGACCGAAGGGGGTGATGCTGATACCCGTCATTTAGTGCACAAGGTCAACCGATTAAATCCTTTGGCCCGTATTGCTTTGGTTGGCTGCCAGGCCCAAATACAAAAAGAGCAGTTGGCCCATCTGCCCAATGTCCGTTGGATCGTTGGTAATGGCCGTAAAATGGACCTTGTTTCGGTATTTAATGAATATCCCAGGCCTGAGGCGGTGAAAATTGTCGTGCCAAGTATTGAACGTAAACCGTTTAGTCTGGCTGTTGCCTCCATTGATCATGGCCATACACGCGCAAACATTAAAATTCAGGATGGTTGCGATTTTTTTTGTTCATTTTGTGAAATTCCTTATGCCCGAGGCCGGGCCCGCAGCAGGGTATTTGAAGATATTTTCACAGAAAGCCGGGCGCTCGTTGCCGCCGGGCACAAAGAGCTGGTGCTGACCGGCATTAATATCGGCACCTATTCTTATCAAGACAAGACCCTCATGGATGTTGTCAAAACCTTGGATGTTCTTGAAGGGTTGGAGCGGGTACGCGTATCATCGATTGAGCCGACCACTATTTCGCAGGATATATTTGCTTACATGGGTGCCGGGCATAAACTTTGCCGTTATTTACACATCCCTTTGCAAAGCGGTGATGATGAGATTTTGCGGGAAATGAAGCGTAAATACTCCATCAAAGAATTCAGCGATTTTGTCCGTCAGGCTGAAATGCTTGTGCCGCAGATATGCATCGGGACTGACGTGATCGTGGGTTTTCCAGGCGAGAGTGAAGCCCATTTTGAACGGACCACAGAAATTTTAAGGGAATTACCTGTCCATTATTTTCATGTATTTAGTTATTCTCCCCGGCACATGGCCAAAAGCCGTTTGATGGAGATTTTGCCAACAGAAGTGGTCCAACGTCGTAGTGAAACCCTTCGGGATTTAAGCAATGCCAAACGTCGTCTGTTCCATGAATCATTGCTTGGAACCACCCAAATTGTTTTATTTGAACACCCCAAAGCTGATGGGTGGCAAAATGGCCTGACGGATAATTATGTGCGCGTCAAAATCAAACATACGCGTGATTTATTTAATCAAATCTTGCCTGTCCGGTTACAGCGCATCGATGGACAGTTTATGGTGGGCGAGTTGCTGATTTAATTTGTGTTTTTTAACTTCATGCAATATCTTCTTTTTATACTATCGGCTTTGACGGCATTTGCGCCCATTGTTTTGGCTGACCAATCCCAAGATAAACCTTTCGCGGTGGTTGAACTTTTTAGCTCGGAGGGGTGCTCCAGCTGCCCATCTGCAGACCTTCTTGTCAGCAAATTAACGGCCTGGGCCAGGCAAAAGAATGAACCTGTTTATCCCTTGATCTTTCACGTGGATTATTGGAATAATTTGGGATGGCGTGACGTTTTTAGCCGGGAAGAGTTTACCCGGAGGCAAGGTGATTATGCCCGTATTTTTAAAGACCAGGGAGTGTATACTCCGCAAATGATCATCAATGGCAGTGATGCTTTTGTCGGTTCGGACCAGGAACAATTACAAAAAGACCTGGACCGTGAATTGGCCATGCCTGCTTCTGTCATGCTGCATGTAAGTCTTACAAAACACGAGGGCCAAA
The DNA here is from genome assembly GCA_964479285.1 of uncultured Planctomycetales bacterium. Taxonomy (GTDB): domain Bacteria; phylum Omnitrophota; class Gorgyraeia; order Zapsychrales; family Fredricksoniimonadaceae; genus JABDGZ01. The sequence continues at coordinate 3,004 of CAYZLU010000120.1, forward strand.
TCACCGTTAGATACAGCGCTGAAGGGTTTACCGATGGAGATGTGGTCAATATTGCATTGGTGGAAAGAGGTTTAAGTACGGAAGTAACAGCGGGCGAAAATTCCGGCCGCACCCTTCATCACGACAATGTCGTAAGGGAGTTCCAGACCGCGACGTTAACTCCAGATGTCTCTCAAGTCAAAATTTCGTTACACAAAATAGTCGATGCCACGCAAGCCTCAGTGATCGTTTATGTTCAGAACCCGCAGACCATGTTAATTGAGGCCGCGAAACAACTGGATTTGGAGAATGATTGACACGATGCCTGAAGAGACCTGTTGGACATATATGGTGCAGTGTAAGTATGGCACGTATTATGCCGGCTGGACCAATGATTTAAAAAAACGGATCGCGGCGCACGATAACGGGACAGGTGCCAAATACCTGCGGGGCAAGGGGCCTGTCAAATTGGTTTATAAAAAGAAATATTTGACCGCTCAAGAAGCGCAGGCCCATGAAAGATCAATAAAGTTACTTAATAGAAAACAAAAAGAAGCATTAATAAATAAAATTTAATGTCATTGCGAGCCCTGCGAAGCAGGGCGTGGCAATCTTTTTAAAAGTAGGCCTTTTTATGAATAAACGTTTAGAATGGTTTTTATTGATCGTTTTGGCGGCAGGAGGTGTTTTCTTATGGTGCCGGCTTTCACTTCCACGTTATCAATCCATTGACCTATCCATCAACCAGACAAAAGCCATTGAAATTGCCAGGGAATTCATGAAGGCCAGGCAAGGGGTCAATATTAATGGCTATAAAATGGCAGTGATGTTTAATGTGGATGAAGGCACCGACAGGTATCTGCAAAGGACCCTGGGGATGGATGCTTCACGGAAGTTCATCCATGACCTGCATTATGATTTATTTTGTTGGGTCATCCGTTTTTTTAAGGAAAAACAAAAAGAAGAATACAAGGTCGCTGTCAGTTCCGCCAGGGAGGAGGTGATTGGTTTTAATCACGTCATTGAAGACACGGCTTCGCGGCCTCTGGTCGACAAGGAAAAATCCCGTTTATTTGCATTTGATTTTTTGAGAAAAACATATGGCTTTAATCCTGTTCAATATATTACTCACGGGGAGGACGTCAAGAAATTTGATAATCGTCTGGAATATGCCTTTAGTTGGCAGGACAAGGACGTGGACATCCCCTGGGATAAAAGCAAAGAGAAAGGCCGCGCGAAACTTTTGACCAGCGTAACTGTATCCGGTAATGATGTCCTTAGCTTCAGTAAATATTCGTTTGAAATACCTGATGGGTTTAGCCGCTATGTTGATAATTTGAAACAAACCGGTCAAAACTTGACCTTGGTATTCCGTCTTTTATATTTAGCATTGATGACTTTTGCCATTGTGGTTGTTGTCAACCGCAAGCACCAAGTGGTCAGCCGCAGTGTTAAGCCGTTTTATATAGGTATTGGAATTGGTATATTTGTTTTGATGATGCTGGATGTAATAAATAGTTATCAGGACATTCTCTATGATTATCCGACCACCCAGTCATTGGGTGATTATATTGTCAGGCAATTTATTGAGAGTGTCATTGGACCATTTTTTATAGCGGTTGGTTTTGTTTTACCGGCTTTGGCGGGAGAATCTTTGTCTTTTGAGGTATCGCGTGCGAATAAAAACAGGGGGCTTTTAAGCACACTATTATCTTCTTTTTGTTCGGCCAATATAGCCCGTCAAATTTTTATCGGGTATATCGCGGCAGTCGTGGTTTTAGGAGTGCAGGCAGTTATTTTTGATTTAGGTTTTAAGTATTGCGGAGTTTGGGACGAGTTGTCGTGGCTGACCCAGGCTTCAACGACCTTGGTGCCGGCATTTACTGCGCTGGTGATCGGTTTTCAGGCCTCTTTTTCGGAAGAAACCATGTTCCGGTTATTTGCCTTTAATTTGTTTAGAAAATACAGCGTGCCCACTGCCTTGGCCGTATTTTTGAGCGCAGTCATTTGGGGTTTTGGGCATACGGGATATGAGATTTTTCCCATGTGGTTTAGGGGAGTCGAAGTCACCTGTATCGGGATCATCATGGGTATTTTTTATTTGCGTTTTGGCCTAGTATGTGTGATTGCCGCGCATTTTTTGATTGATTCTTTTTTAAACAGCTTGCCCTATTTATTAAACCCCCGATGGTCTTTTGATTTCTATGCTGCTTTAGGGGTCGTTACGCTGCCCCTCTTGCTGGGGTTCATCGCCTTGATCTTTAATAAAGGCGCTCAAGAGAGGCCTTTGAGCATACACTTCAACACCCAACAGGATTTTAATTACAGGCTATTGAAGGAATTATGTCGTCTTAAAACCCCTGAAGAACTGATTATCTTAAAAACTGATCTTCAGCGCAATGGCTGGGACGCGGCAATCATCGAGCGGGTCTTTGACGAATTGTCATTGTACGGAGATAAGCATTGAAAAATCTAAAGTCGGCATTGATCATAACAATTTTATTATTTTTAACTGTTTCAGCTGTTTATGCGCAGACAGCAGAAGAACATTTACAAGATGGCAATGCTTCATTTAAGCAAGACGAGTTTGATCAGTCTATCATAGAATATACCAAAGCCCTCGACATCGATCCTAACCTTACACAAGCCTACAACAACCGTGGGGTTGCTTATGCTCAGGAAGGCAGTTTGTCCCGGGCCATCGCTGATTTTACCATGGCCATTGCCAATAATTTTAATGACGCTGAAGCATATAATAACCGTGGTCATGCCTATGCAGAGCAGGGTAATTTTTCTCAAGCCATTGCTGATTATACCAGGGCCATCAGAATTGATGCTTTTTATGTAAAGGCATATAATAACCGGGAACTTGTTTTTTACAAATTGGGAGAATATGACAAAGCTTGGGCGGATGTGCATACAGCCCAGGCTATAGGAGGCGTTGTCGACCCTACCTTTATTAAAATGCTAAGTAAGGAATCAGGCAAAGATATGTAAATAATTCAGAAAATTGAGAAATGGCTGGAAAATTATTTCCCCCGCATTTTAAAAGACATTTAATCTCTCGTCGATATTCCGTCAGAATTGTGCGCCCCTTCCCAGCCTTGACAAGCCCTTTTTATGTGGCATACTTTATCTAATGAATCTAAGGACAGTGTGGGAACCCAAAAAAACCTATTTATCAAGAAAGATGTGTTTATGAAAATACGTAAAGGCGTTTCGATTGTCATCTTAGCTGCTTTTGTGGCTACCTCCATAAAAGCCCCTGTTTATGCCCAAATGGCCCAAGATGCCATGCCGCATATGCCGGTTCCCGGCGTTATGGTCCATCTAAGCCCTGAGTTTACGCCCCCATATTTGAAAGCCTTGATTGTCCATCCGGAAAATGCCTTGAGGTTTGATTTTATTGTAGCTAAAGGTGATGAACCTTTGAATGACCAACAAAAGCATGATTCTTATCAGAAATTAATCAAATATTTCCTGGCGTCTTTGGCAGTCCCTGATGAAAATCAATGGGTCAATCTGTCCCCCTATGAGAAAGACCGTATCATTAAGCAAGATTTCGGCAAGACTGAAATGGGCCGGGACCTTTTATCCCAGGATTACCTTTTAAAGCAAATAACAGCATCTTTGATATATCCTGAGGAAAATTTAGGCAGGAAGTTCTGGGACAGGGTATATAGTGAAGCTTACAAGCAATATGGCACCAGCAATGTTCCGGTCAATACTTTTAATAAGGTGTGGATCATTCCAGATTCTGCTTCAGTTTATGAGCATGGGAATATGGTTTATGTTGTCAGGCAGCATTTAAAAGTGATGCTGGAAGAGGATTATCTGTCTTTACAAAAACATTCAGGCATCACGACTGGCCCTGCTGCTGATACCAACAAAGCCCATAAAATTGGTTCCCAAGTTGTCCGTGAAGTGGTATTACCTGCCTTGGAGAGGGAAGTCAATGAAGGTAAGAATTTTGCCTTACTTCGTCAGGTGTATAGCGGCATGATTTTAGCAGCTTGGTATAAACATGCATTGAAGGAATCATTATTGGGGAAAATTTATGCGAACCAGGATAAGGTCAAAG
>CAYZLU010000121.1:0-7052 GCA_964479285.1 uncultured Planctomycetales bacterium
CATTGGCAGCGTGATCAAATCGCCCGCCATCCTAAACGGCCTTACACCCTGGATTATATCCTGATGATGACAGATGAATTCTTGGAATTGCATGGGGACAGGCTTTTTGCTGACGATAATGCCATGATCGGCGGATTTGCCAGGATTGATGGGCAGAAAGTGATGGTCATAGGGCATCAAAAGGGACGTGATGTCAAAGAAAATGTATTGCGGAATTTTGGCTGTGCCCATCCGGAAGGCTATCGCAAGGCCATGCGGCTGATGCGCCTGGCAGCTAAATTCCATGTGCCTGTCATCTGCCTGATTGATACGCCTGGCGCTTACCCAGGCATCGGGGCGGAAGAACGCGGGCAGGCACAGGCCATCGCTGAAAATTTGCGTGATATGGCGGGCCTTAAAACTCCAGTCCTGGCCGTGATCATTGGTGAGGGAGGCAGCGGCGGGGCCTTGGGGATTGGAGTGGCTGACAAGGTCTTTATTTTGCAGCATGCTTATTATTCCGTCATTTCACCGGAGGGCTGCGCCTCTATTCTTTGGCGCAGTTCTTTAAAAGCACCGCTTGCCGCTGAGGCGTTGAAATTGCATGGGGAAGATTTGATCAGGTTCAATATCGTAGATGAGATCATCCCTGAACCTTTGGGTGGCGCCCACCGGGAGCCGCAGGAAGTGGCCCTCTCTTTGAAGGCGGCGCTTATTAAACACTTGAAGAAAACTTCCAGTTTGAGTCTTCAAGAACTTTTGGACGCCCGCTACAAAAAATACCGTGCCATCGGTGAATTCATCGATAAAAAATGACATCCCAACTAGATATCCGTGACCAGTCTTTTGACGAACTTTCCCGCTATTTCGAGTCTATTGGAGAAAAACCCTTCCGTGGCCAGCAGGTGGCTGAATGGATCTATAAAAAAGGGGTTTGGTCATTTGATGACATGAAGAATTTACCCAAACCTGTCCTGGAAAAACTTAAAAAAGATTTTTACCTCAAGCCTAACGCTATTGCCGAAAAGAAAATTTCCCAAGAAGGCACTACCAAGTTTTTATTTGACCTTGATGACCATGAAAAAATTGAAAGCGTCTTGATTCCGACCGCAACGCGGACAACAGCCTGCATCTCTACCCAAGCGGGCTGTAAATTTGGCTGTAAGTTTTGTGCCAGCGGTATCGGTGGATGGTCGAGGAATCTGACCTGTGCAGAAATTGTGACCCAAGTCTTGCATGTTAGAGAAGAGGCCTTAAAACATAAAAGGCCGTTGACTAATATTGTGTTTATGGGAACAGGGGAGCCCCTTGATAACGCTGTCAATTTGATGAAAGCAATCCGTATAATTAATTCAGACAAGGGAATGAATATCGGGGCGAGGCACATCACCATTTCTACCGTTGGAGTTGTGCCAAGGATCAAAGAATTGGCCCGTGAAGGGCTGCAGGTGGAATTGGCGATCTCCTTGCACGGGTATGATAATCCATCCCGCAATGTGTTAATGCCAGTAAACAAGAAATACCCATTTGATGAATTGATTGCGGCATGCAGGGAATATGTCAGGTTGACCAAACGACAAATTACTTTTGAATACATCCTCATTAAAGATGTGACCTGTACAGAAAATGCCATTGAGAACCTAAAAAAGGCTTTCAAAGGCATTATTTGCAAAATGAATCTTATCCCCTATAATCCCGTTTCAGAATTTGACCACAAAACCCCTTCAAAAGAAGAGATGGTGGCTTTTAGAAATCGTCTTGAGAAAAACGGTATTCATGCCACCATCCGTACTCCCCGAGGGAAAGACGTAAATGCGGCCTGTGGCCAGTTGAGGCATCTTTCCCTATTGGACCGGTTGCGGCCCGTGGGGTGACAGGTAGATCATTTTAAGTATGGCTTCCCGTTCAGAGTTTAGGGATATTTGCCCTTCTGTTGAAAGAGCAGCATCGCGGGCCAGCTGCAATGTGCGCACATCGCGGGTCTGGGTGAAGGAGCCGTAAAGAGCATAGGCGCGGGCCAGGCCAAATTTTTTATCCCAGGGAGCAAGCCCTTTGGCTTCGCGGCAGAGGAGATCAGCTTTTGCGTATTGAGTGCCCAGATGGATATCATGGACCGCCGTGAAAAAATCATACTCGGCCAGTGTTAACCGCATCGTCATTATCCCTCCCGCAATTGTCATCACGAGGAAAAGCTTTTTCCATGTCGTTTGGGCTTTCATGATACAGTCCGAGGGTTCCAGGTTTTCTTTCAGGGCGATGAGGAGCGCGCATAGGACCCACCAGAAGAGAGCGACCTGGGGTTTAATCATGGTGTAGCTAAAAAGATTATCTACCATGCATCCAACAATACCAGCAGCGATGGCGCTGGCCAGCCAGCGGTTTTTGCGGTGGCACTCATGCATAAGCGCAAGGGCGTTTTTCCATAATGACCACAGAAAATTAAAGAAAACGATCAGGCTGAGGGTCCCCAGCTCAGCCCAAATCTGCAGGTAGGAGTTATGGGCAAAAAACGAACGCCCGTTGATGTTTTTGATATAGGTGGCGCTGGCGATCCCGTACGACCTCCAGCCGCTGCCCAGGAAAGGATGGAGTTTGATCAGGAAGAAGGAACTGATGAAATATTGCCAGCGTGCGTCAGTGGAGTTGACTCCAGGCATGGTTGTTTTTTTAAAAGCAGTGAAGGCAATGATAATGGCGATTAAAGAAACGATCAGGAAGACCCAGATTCTTTTGCCCGTGTTGAGGCGTGTTTTTTTTAGGGATAAAAAGAAGATACTTGCCCCGGCTAAAAGAGCGATCCAGCTTGAAACAGTCATGGTCACAAAGAGGGCGTACAAAGCGATGAGCATCGCACTACCCGCTAGGACTTTGACGAAGAGCGGGCGCATAGGTGCAAAATAAGACGTCGTCAGTGGAATGGTCATTGCCAAAAAACCGGCAAGTATGTTGGGCCAGCCGAATAGCGTCGGCGTGCGATGACTGCTTAGTAGTTGTAGGAACCCCCTGCTTGCACCAGGTATCACGTTTGGTATCCGTTCGAGGACTTTGGGAAGGACCACCAGGTATTCATAAGCCGCATTTGTACTGGCAAGCACCATCAGTGCTACCAGAACTACGAGGATAATCTCAATAAATTGCACAGAGCTAAGGAGATTAACTAAAACAAGCATGAGGAAAAAGGAGGCCCATAGATCAAACATATAGAGCATGGATGAAGGGGCATCAATAGAGTAGAAAATAGACAGACTTACAGCTATGCTGAACAGGGCCAGTGGCCCAAAGACCTTGGGGAAACGGATATTTTCTTGCAGGGCAGTTTTTTTAAGGATAAAAATGAAGGTGATAATAAATAGGACAAGGTCATTGATCAAGGTCGCGATATGTTCCCCCCCCAAAGCGTCAAAGTTGGTCGTTAAAAACGGCTCTAGGAGGAGGCGGCTTAAAAGGGCAAAACTACAGAGTACAAGGATTATTTTATCTAAGGCCACGCTTAGCATGAAAATATTGTCGCTCATGCGTCGCAATAATCAACCTAAATTTGCTTTTCCCCCTTTCTTGTTTTTCCTTTAAAAAACCCTATAATGGAAAGGAATATTGCTTTATACCGGATACTTATCATTAAATGACCCTGTATTATTTACTGCGATGCTTTGTTCTTCTCTTGATCGGGCTTTTGATTTACGCCCAGACCTTCCAATTTGATTTTGTTTTTGACGACTATATCTTCGTCGTCACAAATCCATTCATCAAGAATTTCACCCATTTCAATGTCATGTGGCATGCCTTTCCTATGACCCGTCTGGTCGGCATGCTTTCTTTTTCGCTAAATTATCACTTCGACCAACTCCACGCCCGGGGTTACCATATTTTTAATTTTATCGTGCACATGCTCGCCGTGGGCTTGGGATGGGCCTTGGCAGATTTGCTTTTTAGAATGGTGAAATGGCCCCCCTCAGAGGACCGCATAATAAAAGAACTCCCATTTATAATAGCCGTTCTTTTTTTAGTCCATCCCTGCCAAACACAGGCCGTGACCTATATCACCCAGCGTTTCGAATCCATGGCCACTGTTTTTTATTTAGGGGCAGTGTACTTTTATCTGCGCGGGCGTCTGTCGACGCAATGGGCATACAAAATCATATTGTTTGCGTTTGCAGGCTTCTCAGTTATTTTAGGGATACTCACCAAGGAAGTGGTCATAACCTTGCCTGCGATGATATTGGCCTTGGAATGGATATTATTTCCTAAAAAGAACAACAAAAAGGGATATATCATTCTCGCGGCCATAGGTGTTTTATTATATTTGTTGTTTACCAAACTAGTCCATGCCAACTTAAGTGTTTTTTTGCAATCAATCCCTTCAGAGTCCCATGATGGGGATATTTTGACTCCTACGCATTATTTTTTGACTCAGATGAGGGTGTTTCTGACCTTTCTGCGTCTCTTGGTGCTGCCTGTCCATCAGAATTTGGATTACGATTATCCAGCATCAACAGGTTTTTTTCATCCACCCTTGACCTTGGTAGGGTTTTGCGTGATCGGTTATTTTATTTTTTTGATCATCAAGCTGCGCCGGAATTTTCCCTTGATGTCTTTTGGCCTGGCCTGGGTACTTATCACATTTTCCATCAACTTGGCACCACGGTCTAATGTGATTTTTGAGCATAAATTGTACCTTATCTCATTTGGGTTTATTTTGTTTGCAGTGGCTGCTTTGTCTGTTTTGCTAAAAAACCAGGGGACATTGCTCAAGGTTTTATGGTGTATTATAGCGGTTTTATCCATTGTCAGTTTTCAACGCAATAAAGTTTGGGCCAATGAGCTGGTCCTTTGGCAAGACAGCATAAAAATGTCACCGAACAAGGCCCGTGTGAATGCAAGCCTGGGAAGGGTATATGGTTCATTAGGCCGGTATGATGAAGCCATCTATTATTTGGGCAGGTCAATTGCCATTCATCCGGATAATATCACCTACGAGAACAGGGGAGTCATTTATTCCCTACAAGGCAAGATGGCCCAAGCACTGGATGACTTGGACAAGTCTATTAATATGGAACCCCAATATTCTTTACCCTATATCAAAAGGGCCTGGGTTTATAATGAGCAGCATAATTATAGCGCGGCGATGGTTGATTTGGGGCGTGCCATACAACTTGAGCCGTATTTTTCAGACGCATATATTGAAAGAGGGATGATATGGATGGAAACAGGCAATACCCCAAAAGCCCTTGAAGATTTTAAACGGGCTTTGATCCTAGCCCCTTTGGATTTTCAAGTTTATATGAAACTGGGTGTTGTGTATTATTCTGTGGGACGGTATGATTTGGCTTTGGAAGATTTTACGAAGGCCCAGGTGTTGGAACCTGCGAGCAGCGATGCTGTCCAGTACAAGTCTTTTTGTTTGAAGAAATTAGGCCGGTGAAAAACAGCATGGTAAACGGTAATGAATAAATAATAAAGACCTGGACCAGGGTTTTCGTGTCGAACGGTGGATTTATTTTTCCACCACCTATGGTCCCGGCAGCACAATAAAGATAATGGCCATATTGAATGCCGCCTGAATAAACAATACCCCATAAGATCTTAGGGTCAAGGACGGTCTGCCAAACAGCTATTTGATAGGTGGCATTGCTCCAATCTTCCTTACCGAAGAAAACAGGGATTATGTGCGTTGCGACCAAACTATTGCCTTCCCAGCACCACATGGACATTACTGGCAAGATGGCCAATAATACAGCGCCCCATTTCCACCAGGATGCGATTTTAGTTTCGATTTTTTTAAATAAAAATGCCAAAGGAAGGACCAAGAGCGGGAAGGCCGAGGCGATCAAATACCTATACCCGTAATAGGAGCCTTGATAACCGGTGACAAAGATAATATAAAAATTGACCAGGAGAGGAGAAGTAGCAACAATATACTTCTTTTTCCAGGAGACATCCATAGACCCTAATCCCCAGACCCCTAATAATAGGAAAGGGGCCGTAAATACCAACCCCCAGTCAAGGCCGAAGAAGATATGCCCCAAACGCTGTACAAGTTCCTGCCAGGGAGCGTGGACCAGCAATTCTTTTTCCAAACCAGGATAAGTATTGTAATGGTTATAGGCCTCAGGCCATATTTTAAAAATCAATATCAAAAGAGCTACGGTTGAGTAAGCACACAAGATGTTGCGCGAAAGCACTCCCCAATTTTTTTCTTGCCGCATGTCCCTGCTGAGAAAAAGCAGCGGCCACACGACAGCAAACAGGACATTATTATATCTTGTCAGGGCCATTAATCCGGCCGGGACACCAAGCAAAACAAAAGACCAGCGTTTTTTCATCAAGTTCCCGCCGCCCAATTCGTTTTTAATTAAAAGATAAACAAAGAGACTCTGCAGGAAGAATTCAGGGGTATGGCTGAAGACAGGCCGTCTGTAAGCATAAATCGGCATGCCTTGGCAGATCACCATTAAAATAGTGGCCCACACAGCGAGAGAAGGGCCGGCAACCAATTGTGTTGACCAATATAGCAATAGGCATGAAAGGCAAAAATAAAACACGCTCGCGAAAATAAAACCAAATATTGCCCAGCTTGTCTGGACATTGGTGGGGGTCCGTTTTTCAGCTATATCCGAGCCATTAAGCCTGTCCAGCCAGGAGAAGGCGAATACGAAAGGAGCTGCCATGATGCCTGTTCCGATAGCACGCTCTGGTCCGTTCATGCTGCCCATGATGAATTCTTTTTTATAGGAGGGGAACTGCCCGAAAGCCAATGATGTAGAGTGGGCAAAATAGTCAAAATCATCGTCCGGGTACATCAAGCCGTAGAATTCCATGATGAAAGGACGCAATAAAAAGAAGGAAGATAAAAAAATGGCGACGGCGATTCTTTTCATGCGTTATCCTTTCAATAGGAGCATAATAACGTAAATTCTTAATATAAGAAACTGCCATCATTATTTTTTGGAATCAATTTGATGGTTATTTAAAGACCGGGAAGGATTTTGCGGAAGGGAGTGTTTTATTGTTTTTGTTGTTGGGCCGCCAGTTTTTGCAATATTTCCTGCATTTGGGGGTTACCCATCAATTTT
>CAYZLU010000122.1:0-7011 GCA_964479285.1 uncultured Planctomycetales bacterium
AGAAAATAGGGCCATATTTTTTTCTCTCCGAAATAGCCAAATTATATGAAGTGTGCCATGTAAACTCATTCTTGTCAAGTAAGGGTGGCCTGTGCGACACACAACAGCAATTAAGAACCGTTTATTCTTCACGCCAATATACTTAACATAACATATATTATAGGAAGTTATTAGGGAAACTTTTGAAGGGCTGGAATTGATCCATTTTTATGAATTAGCGCAACTAATCAGGCCCTTCACCCATACATTGTCCTTTTTTTTTAGCCAGGTTAAAGACATACAATTGAGTATCCCGCTCCATAAAATGCATACGAATATTACTTTATATGCATACGATTTATGCTATACTTATATCGACTTATAACTAGGAGGAAAATACCATGCGAACCACCCTCAATCTACCTGAAGAAATCATAGCCGAAGGATTAAAAGTGACCCATTTAAAAACCAAAACAGATCTCATTATCACAGCCGTACAAGAGCTCATTCGCAAGCACAAAACCAGCTCACTCAAAAAGTTTAAAGGTTCAATTAATTTAAATATTAACCTAAATACGCTCCGTGAGCGATCATGAATGTTTTAGTAGATACATCGGCATGGATCGATTATTTATGCACCAGCACACCTGACCAAACACTTGATACCTTGATTGATGAAAATCGTATTGTGGTCAATGAATTAATTCTTTCTGAACTAATCCCTACTTTGTCTATGCAAAAACAGTCAAAATTTATCGCATTGTTACATTTATTACCTGTACAACCTATATTAATAAATTGGAATGAAATCCGTTTGATTCAAACTCATTGTTTAAAAAAAGGACTGAATGGAATAGGGATACCTGACCTGATCATTGCTCAAAACGCTATACAAAATCAAACACCTCTTTTTACTCTCGATAAACACTTCAGCCTGCTAGAAAAAATCACGACTTTAAAACTACTCTAACTCATTCTAAAGGGACATCCTGAAGCTTATATCTACCCTATCTCGATTATTTTATTCCGTGATTTCTTACCTTTAATGATCTCAATGCTGGATTTGTTGACATCATAATGTTTAGCCAAAAATTTTATCAATGCTTGATTGGCCTTGCCATCAGCAGGCGGTGCGGTCAAATAAACCTTTATTACCTCCCCCTCCTGTTTATACATATTTTTAGAGGAGCTGGGAATGACCTTGATTTCTAATTGCATGTGGTAAGATTAGCTCATTTAAGGATTTACTTCAAGATATTTAAAGCAGGCAACTAGGAAAGACCGATGAGGAGAGACCTACCCTTTGTGGATAAAAAATTGAAAAATGAAGGCAAAATAGGGTATAATTATCAAAGAATCGAAACAGATATGGACTATAAAATATTAAAAGGTCATTATGCAAAATATATTTAAAAGGACACTTCTTCTTTCAGCTTTTTCTTCGCTTATAATGTCATCATCAATTAGTTTTGCATGGCATGATGATACCGGCTATTGGGATTATCATGGGAGTGGCCGAGATCGTCCTTATTCATTATACATTGACCGAATGAATTATGTTGGGTATGCAGATTATGCACCTCTCGAACCGGATTATATTGATGGACCTCTTATTATTTCAAATATGTCAGCCCCTGCTATTTCACCCATACCAATCCCGCCTTCTACACAAATTAATGAAATTACTGTGAATATACCTAATGTGCATGGAGGTTTTAATGCAGTAGTTATTAAAAAATCCGGGGAAGGTTTTATAGGACCTCAGGGGGAATATTACCCTGAATTCCCTAAAATTTTTCAACTGCAAATGAAGTATGGGAATTAAAAAATAATTCACGCTGCCATTTTAATTTTCAACAGGCATGTCCTCACGAAGAGTATTAATTTATGTGTTATTGTTGGCTTAGGAGGGTATATATGGACAATGCGGACCTTATAAAATACCTGACAGATCCTAATATTATGGGGGGTATTATATTTTTTATAGTTGTTTTGTCTTTTTTTATTGCTGCAAGAATGTAAAATCTAGATAGGCCCATCTTTGTTGTACCCTCTTTTATTTATTAATCGGTTTCTCTTCACCTGGCGCAGGATTATCGAACCATTTTAAGTAATTAGCAGCCCCCTGCTGGCCGCTTTGGATCAATTTTTGGAGAGTAGCTTGGTCTAAATTAAAATCCGTTGCACTAACATTAAATGTGTCTATGTAGATAGTCCTATGCCAATCGTTTTGCTCCAAATGGATTTTATTTAAATTATCCAAAAGCCCTCCCAGCATCACCAAAGCATATTGTTCTATATCAGTAATTTCTTGAAAATGGCCGATCATGCTTTTATCAACCCTTAACCCTAAGATCTCTTTATTGTATACCGCATCGGGATCAACATTCTTAGGAATTGGCAATGAATTTTCCGGGGACACATACTTTTTATTATCAAAAATATCTATAGGATAATTATCATACACCCCTCCATCAACGTAGGTAAAGCCACCCTTTTGTGGGGCCATAAAGAGAAAAGGGATGCTCATGGATTACGTACGGCCTCTGCGATGGAAATATTAAGAGAAGGCGGTATTTTTTATCGGACTTTGTTTGAGCGAGGTCAGCCAATTCAGCAAAGGTAATGGCTTTATTGCCAGTGCTTTTTTCAACAAGGTTTTCGAACCACGAACGAAACTCCTTGCCTTCCCATAGACCATATTGCTGCACGATCCTTTTAGCATCCCCCAGCCATCCAAAAAAGAGCCGTCCATGAAATCTTTAAAACTGGTATTCTGTAGAATATTTTGGATCTCCTGATCGGTGTAACCAACAGCTAAAAGACCAGCCGTAATGGCTCCGGCTGATGTGCCTGCCACCCTGTCTATATCAGCCAATATACTTTTTTGTGCCAATATTTCCAAAGCCCCGCCATAAGCTATCCCTTTGACACCGCCACCCTCAAAAACGAGATTCTTAAATTTATAGGGTATACTTTAAGATCCTTTTCTGTACTAAAAATTAACTACCAGGACACTTCTTTACGGTCACGAAAAATCTTCCCTGTTGGCCTTGATCAGGTAAGGTTGTAAGCCACACGGCTGTATCTGCGCCTTCTTCCACAGAACGCGTGGCACCAGGACCTCCCATACGGGTTTTGACCCATCCGGGACAGATGCTATTGACTAAAATATTGGTCCCGGCAAGTTCGGCAGCTAAAACCTTCGTTATGGCATTGATCGCTGTCTTGGACATCCGATAGGCAGGATAAGCTCCGCCCATTTCGTGTAACTGCCCCAGGCCGCTTGAAATATTAACAATACGGCCATAATTGTTCTTTTTCATGGCGGGATGTCAGGACCACAACAAAATCGAGCTTGGCCAGTTGATAGCAAATTTCAAGCCCTATACCGCGATTGCCTCCGGTAACAACAACGACACGTTTTTTCATAAATCAAGATTTTGTACAAGGATTTCTTGAATTACAGCATTCAAAATAATCCTCAGAGAGGATCTTTGACTTTTCAAATCTGTTTTTTACCCTAAATGTTAAGAAATAAAAATATGGCTTAATGGGGTTTGTAAATTGATCGAAAAAAAGGTGTGTTGTTAAACCTGTCGCCACACCTAGCCATACATTGCCTGGATGAAAGAAGCATATCAAAAACCATAATATGACCAGATATTCATAAGCATGGAAGAATAAATAAATTTTACTTACCGAACCATCAAAACAAAAATCGACCAAATGTTCATATCGAAAGGGGAATTTTTTTCGGATGAGGCAATATTCTAAATAATGGTCTACGTCAATCAGTACACCGCTTAAAAAACATCCCAGGGTAGCCGGCCATGAATGCATCGTGGCCTGGAGCCCTAAAGATATACCTGCAGAAGCAGCAATGTGATAGCTGGGTCTCATTTTAAATACTTCTGAATAAGGGATGATGTCAAAGTTTTTTACTGACTGATTCACCTTCTCCGCTCTGTCCCCACAAGAGTTTGAATTGTTTTGTGTATTTTTGAGCAAGTTCTTTATCTTTTATAATTAATAAATTCTCAGCATTTTTTTTATCAGCTGCAACAGTCCAATTATACGATCCGGTCAACACCACCTCACCATCAATCACAGCAAATTTATTGTGCATGAGACCCGGTCCCATGTGGAATTTGACAGTAAACCCTTTGTTAATCAGGTACCTGCTTTTTGAAAAATGATCTTTTATTTGGGCAGCATCTAAAATGATCTTGATCTTTACTTCCCGTTTTTTGGCATCAACCAAAGCTTGGGCGATTTCTCTAGAAGTAAATAAATACATCGCAATATCAATTGAATGCTGGGCTTTTTTTATGGCTGCTATGGATGCTTCCTGGGCCCCTCCATTTGGGGAAAAATACAGATTCGTTTCAGCATGGGCCGATGAAGCAAAACTGACTAAAAAAAATAATACCAGCCCTCTTAAAAGACTTTTCATCAATTTGATCTCCTTTTTTGTTTTTAATTCATTTTTCTATCAGGGGAAAATAGATCTATGCAGTTATAAGGCGAAACCTCTGGACAAGTTTACCATTCACGGAAACTTTTTCTTTAAACATAGCCATGGGCCTTACCCAGATCGTCCCTTTCGGGAAGTTTCCTTTATATAGCGATCTATAGGCCACCAACTGTTCAAGCGTCTCGCTGTGCACTGCCACTCCGAGCACTTCATAGCGTTTACCTTTAAAATGCTCATACAAGCCTTTCTTAATTTTATTCATATTAAGAATTTCTTAAAGCGGACCATTTATTTCTAATTTTTGAAGGATTTTTTTGATGCATTTCAAGGACTCATCATCAATTTTGGTAAAATACACAGCAAAGCCTTCCCCTGGTACGATACGAGAAATGCAAGCCGTGCCCTGGATATTGACACTTGCATCATTTGATGAGCATTGAATGTTGATCCCAATTTCATCATTTACATTCAGGTAAATAATATGCTTAATCCTGATAAAGGCGCTGTTCAAAGAAAGATCTTTGAGCTGCCCTTTTACCGTTACTTGTGAACCAACGGTGATAGTTGCAGGTAACTCTAGACTCACGCGCGGCTGGCCGCGTTGATCATTGCTTCCCATTTGATTTGTCATATACATCCCCTTCCCAGTTGCTTTTAAATTCGATCATGATTTAGTAACACACTGACATTAAACAAAGCCCATAACTTGGAGCTGTCCGGAACATTAATGACCGTTCTCTAGAACCAAGTGATTTTAAAAAACTGTTGAGGGGCATCCGTCCGCTTCCAACCGCGATCAGCGCACCTGTGATATTACGTACCATTTTATACAAAAAACCATCTGAAGTGATAGAAATATGGATCAAATCCCCCTCTTTGACAATGCCTAAATCATTTATCGTCCTTATTGTATTCTTGATCTTTGAGCGTTGGGCTGCGGATTGAAATGATTTAAAGTCATGGGTCCCTTTTAAATCTTTTGCCGCTTTTTGCATAAGAGACAAATTTAATTTATGAGGATAAAAATAGGCCCTGTCCCTCCATAGTGCAGACGGGAAAGAGCGGTTTAAAATGGTGTATCGATAAGTTTTTCTTTTAACATTTTTTTGAGCATGAAAATCTAATGAAACTTCCGACACTTCTGTGACCGTCAAATCTCTGTCTAAAAAAGAATTTAAAGCTTTGTGGATCAATGAGGGTGCCATAGCGGTGTCTGCTTTAAAATGGGCCACTTGACCCAGGGCATGCACGCCACTGTCGGTACGGCCTGATGCCTGACAATGGGTTCTCTTTTTAAAAATCTTTTCGAGCTTTTCTTCAAGATGGCTCTGGATGGTGCGCAGACCTTTTGATTGGGTTTGCCATCCAGCAAAATTGGTCCCATCATATTCCAGAATCAATTTAAAATTTCTCATTAACGCGCATAATCATCCTGAATACGGATAATATCATCTTCCGAAAGGTGTTTTCCGCAAGCGACTTCTATAAAAACTAAGCGGTCCTCTCCTGTATTTCCGATGCGGTGTACTGCCCCAAGAGGGATATCCACCACCACTCCATGTTTGACAGGAATTTCCTGGTCGTCGACAATCGCCAACCCTTCACCTGCCACAATGATCCATTTTTCAGATCGATACTGGTGTTTTTGCAAACTTAACCGCCCTTTGACACTGACTTCGACGCGTTTGATCCAGACACCATCTTCCTGATAAAATTTCTGGTATTTTCCCCAAGGACGAGTGGCTTCTTCAAATTTCATATTTTCACCGGTGAATGTAAGTAAAGAGCTGTAGCTAAAATTTCCCTATATGTCATCAATCCCCTGACAACCAATAAGCCGCCCAAAAAAATAGACAGGTTCATGCAAACCCAGACATTCTTCCTGGTCCATTGCCATAAGTCATAACTCGCTAAAGTAAACATCAGCGTGTCCGCGGGGACTAAATAAATTAAATACCTGCTGAAAAAACCGAATTGATAATTGACTGTAAATAAATCAATAAAAAGGACGAAACATCCACTTAATAAGAATAACAAAAAGACGGGTAAAAAGAAAGTGTTCGAAGAATATTCTTTGTGCTTATTGGAAAGCATCCATGCTATTACGGCGTAAATAATATAAACAAACAAGTGCTCGGGCATGACCGCATCAAAAAGACAAGTCATGAAATTAAAAGTCTTGAATTTATACACAGGAACAAGGAAATAATAAAACAGAAAGATGCACATAGGTAGCAGCCAGGGAAAAATCAATTGCCGTTTTTTATACACTCCCTTACAGAAAAGCATCAAAGTAATGATAGAAACCTGGAGTATGCTGCCCGGAGTTGTCAGGACCAATAAAACATGGATGAAACCGATGAATTTGCCGGTTTTTATTTTAGGAGGAAGGACTGAAGAACAATAAAAAAGCAACTGGGCCGTCGTCAATAAAAACCATAATGAATAGGGCCTTGCCTCCACCCAATACGTCCATACCATGGGCGAAACCAATGATATAGCCATGGCGTAAAAGGCCGTGTATAAGGAAAAGAACCTTGTAAAATAATAAAAAA
>CAYZLU010000123.1:0-7005 GCA_964479285.1 uncultured Planctomycetales bacterium
CCTCGATCTCATTAAATCCATACATGATATTCATGTTCTGCACCGCCTGACCCGCAGCACCCTTGACCAAATTATCTATGACAGACGTGACGACCACCATTTTT
Source organism: uncultured Planctomycetales bacterium (assembly GCA_964479285.1). GTDB lineage: Bacteria > Omnitrophota > Gorgyraeia > Zapsychrales > Fredricksoniimonadaceae > JABDGZ01. The sequence goes on from CAYZLU010000123.1 coordinate 105, forward strand.
TTGTCGGGGCTGACAGCCAAACCTATATCGCAAAAATTAGTGTTTGCCACGTTCTTAGTTTCTGGCTGACTCCCCAGAGGATGGACACGCACAAAGGGCTCTATCCTGTAGAATTTCTTATATAAATTGTGCACTTGATTTAAGGTGATGCCCTCATTTAGCTGGACGTACATCGTATTTAAAATCCCCCGCGTGATAGGCAGCAGATGTGCCACAAAATGGACCTGCGCCGGGCGACCGGCCAATAGCGAAAGGTACTGTTCAATTTCCGGCGCATGCTGATGACTTAATACTTTATACGCTTTAAAATTCTCATTGGCTTCAGAAAATAGCCTGTCAATCGTGGCCTTGCGTCCGGCACCAGAAACACCAGACTTAGCGTCCACCACGATCGACTGGATGTCCCGACGGGTAGAAACTAAAGGGGCCAACCCTAAAATGGCGGCCGTCGGATAACAACCGGGATTGGCGATAAAATCAGCGGCCTTGATCTTCTGGCGAAACAGTTCTGGAAGTCCATAAATTGCCTTGCCCAAATTCTTCGCGTCAGCATGCTTGTGGCCATACCAGGTTTCATAGACCTGGGGGTTTTTAAGCCGGTAATCCGCGCTTAAATCAACCACCTTGGTCCCTGCCTTTAATAATTTCGGAGCCACATTCATGGATTCGGTATGCGGCAACGCCAGGAAGACCACATCGCATTTCTTCACGGCTTCCTTGATATTTAATTTTTGGCAAACCAGTGTCGTACAGTTTAAGAATTCCGGATATATTTCCGCCATGGGTCCTTGCGTATTATTAGCTGCCGCATAGGTCAGCCGGACACCAGGGTGCTTTAAAAGCAATGCAAAAACTTCACGCCCAGTATAACCGCTGACACCTAAAATACCGGCACGAATCGTCTTCATGGGATAATCCAATCCTCGAATTTTCATATGTTTCCGTCGGCAAGAGCCCCTCAATGAATTCGTTTATAATAAATAAAAAAGCCCATCTCGTCAACGTAATTCGAAGGGAGATGGGCTGCTTTATTTTGTATTTTAATTGGCGTTAACGTTTCACCCATTGGAATTTACGGCGAGCTCCCTTTTGACCGGGCTTCTTTCTTTCTTTCATTCTATCGTCTCTGGTCAAACAGCTGGCCTTTTTCAAGATACCTCGGGTCAAAGGATCGCAAGAAATGATGGCACGTGACAGGCCTAATTTAAAAGCACCTGCCTGGCCGGTAGACCCGCCCCCGGTGACGCGCACGGCAATATCAAATTTATTCTCCAAATTTACCAATTTTAAAGGTGTCATGATTAAAATACGGTCTGTCTCACGGGGAAAATAATTCAAAAACTCACGCTTATTGACCATGATCTTCCCTGCGCCAGGAGTTAAAACGACCCGGGCAACTGAGCTTTTACGACGACCTGTACCTGCGTATTTGACAACTTCAACCATTGAAATCTCCTGTTTAAACTTCCAATGCAATAGGTTTTTGCGCTGCATGCGGATGATTTTCACCCGCGTAAACTTTCAATTTGGCTGTCTGTTTATAGGCCAATGGACCGCTTGGAAACATGCGGGAAACCGCCAATTCCAAGACCTTAGCAGGGGCCTTCTCCAACATAACGCCCAGTGTCATGGCCCTTTGCCCGCTGGGATAACCTGTGTAGCGGGTATATACTTTGTCAGTTAATTTCTTGCCGGTCACCTTAACTTTTTCAGCGTTGATAATGATAACGGTATCACCGGTATCCAAAAACGGCGTAAAAATGCGCTTGTGCTTGCCGCGCAACACAGAAGCTGCCTTGGCTGCGACCTTGCCCAAAATCTTGTCCTTGGCATCGATCACGAAACACTTATGTTCAATTTCATTGACTTTCGGTAAATACGTTTTCATAGTGATAGCCTTCAATATAGTCATCCCCTAAAATGCGGGAATCCGGTCCGTTGCAAGATTCTAAAATATACCACCTTTGCAACAAATGTCAATATTTTTAATGTTCTTTTAATATCTTTAATATTTTACAGACATAAGGCACAGACCCTCTGCCGGGGCAGTGTCCCCTGCGGCTGTACGGTTTTTGGCCTTCAATATTCCGGGCATCTCCTCTAATGGCAATTGCCCTGAGCCTATGGCCAAAAGCGTACCCGCAATATTGCGGACCATTTTATAAAGAAAACCATCGGCCGTGACATCAATATGGACCAGCTCACCTTCTTTTTTGACCACCATTTTGGTGATCGTGCGCACGGTCTGGCGCTCGGCCCTTAGCGGATCATGTGCCTGGAAGGATTTAAAATCATGGCGCCCAATCAAATATTTGGCGGCCTTGCGCATTGTTAAAATATTCAACGGGTAAGGATAAAAATAAACACGGCCCCTCAAAAACGCCGAACGGTGCCTGCGGTTCAAGATCGTGTATCGGTAGGTCTTTTCTTTGACGCTGTACTGGGCATGAAAACTGCTTTCTACTTCTTTAACATCGTGGACCGCCATATCTAACGGTAAACGGCTGTTAAGGGCCCGTTGAATTTCCAAGACTTTCATGCGGGTCTCCGCCTTAAAAGAAACCACCTGTCCCTGCGCATGCACCCCGCTGTCTGTGCGTCCTGAAGCAATGGCCCTGACCGGCTGGTTAAAAATCTTCAAAAAAACAGCCTCCAGTTCCCCCTGCACCGTCCTTTCACCTTGAGATTGGGCTTGCCATCCACAAAAGCCGGCGCCGTCATATTCAAAGGTGATTTTAAAAATTCTGCCTTTATTCATATCGGTTTATTCTACTTCAAATAAAAAGCCCCTGCAAATTTATTAAATTCACAGGGGATCATTGTTGCTGTAAATGAGCTTACTTACCTTTTTTCGGTTTTCTTTTTTCCTTGTTACGGGGACTTTTATCTCCCATGGCCCACATCCTTTCTTCAATCCGACCTTTTTATTCTACCCTCACAAAGAAAATCCGACAAGATAAATACAAACTAAAAAATCATGGTTTAACCCGGAGGTCTTTGATCAAAATTTCCGCGATTTGGACAGCGTTGAGGGCGGCCCCTTTTCGTAAATTATCTGAAACCACCCACAAATTCAACCCATTGGGAATGGAGATGTCCTCGCGGATGCGGCCGACAAAGGTCTCATCGCGGCCGTCGGCCATGATGGGCAGCGGGTAGATGGAGGACTTGACATCATCAACGACCTCGACACCCGGTGCCTTTCTTAAAATCTTGATCGCCTGGGCGCGGGTGATCTTCTTCTCGGTCTCAATATTGATAGATTCCGAATGGCTGTTTTTGACCGGGACGCGCACACAGGTAGGACAGACCCGGATCTTGGCATCATGTAGCATCTTGCGGGTCTCATTGACCATTTTCATCTCTTCCTTGGTATAAAAATTATCCGTAAATACATCAATCTGGGGGATCAAATTATGCGCAATTTGATGGGGAAATTTTTTAACAACCTTTTGGCCTGCCAATTGATCTTCCAATTCCGCCACCGCCTCAGCGCCGGCACCGGAAACCGCCTGGTAGGTGGAGACCACTATGCGTTTGATCTTGCCGAAATCATGCAAAGGCTTTAAAGCCACCAGCATTTGGATGGTCGAACAATTAGGATTGGCAATGATACCCTTATGCTTCTTGATGTCTTCAGGATTGACTTCAGGGACCACCAAAGGGACATCAGGGTCCATACGGAATTGCGACGTATTATCGATGACAACTGCCCCTGACCTGGCAGCAATAGGCGCCCATATTTTAGAGATCTCTGCACCCGGTGAAGAAAGGACAATATCCACCCCGTTAAAGACGTCCTTGGTCAACGGCACATATTGATGGCCATCCAATTCACCACCAGCGCCGCTGGGTGAAATCAATATTAATTTATTGACGGGAAATTTGCGCTCTTTGATAATGCGGTACATGCATTGGCCCACCGCCCCGCGAATGCCCAAGATGGCGACGTTGTATTTTTTCATGCTTCAACTCCCCCTAACCCCCTCTTTGTAAAAAGAGGGGGAACATAAGATTATTAGGACAATATTTCCCCAACAACCATGTCGCCGATCTGATTTGTGGAATATCCCATTTGTCCGATCAGCATAGATTTCATATTTAGCATTACTTTTTGCACGGCGGAGTCAATGGCTTGGGCTGCTTTTTCCTCTTTTAAATGCTCGAGCATCAGTTTGACGGTGAGTATTGCTGCGAGAGGATTAGCGCCCCCTTTCCCTGTGAATTGGGGGGCACTGCCATGCACCGGCTCAAACATGCTGACCCCCAAGGGATTGATGTTTCCTGAAGGAGCAACACCCATGCCGCCCTGGGTCACCGCGGCCAGGTCCGTGATTATATCACCGAACATATTGGTTGTCACGATCACGTCAAAACGCTCGGGTGCTTCAATTAAAAAAATACACATGGCATCTACATGCACATAATCTAATTTGACCTTAGGGTACTGACGGGACATTTCATTCATTACCCTGTCCCATAGACCAAAAACATTGGTCAGAACATTGCTTTTCCCGCAAAGGGTCAATTTGCCGATAAAGCCCGCTTTTTTATCTTCTTCACTTAAATTCTTCCACACAGTAGTATCATGGCGTTTCATCACGTATTCAAAAGCATATTTAAGGCAGCGCTCCACTTGGGCATAAGAATACACCATCACTTGGGTGGCCACTTCATTGATGGTGCCTTTATGTTTAATTTCACCCTCACCGGTATAAACATCTCCGGTATTCTCACGGACCACTACATAATCTATATGTTCCGGCCCCTTGTTCTTGATAGGCGTGGCCACATTTTGATACAAACGTACCGGACGCAAATTGATATACTGTTCCAACCCAAAACGCAATTTTAACAGGATCCCGCGCTCCAGTATCCCTGGTTTAACATCCGGATGGCCGACAGCCCCCAAGTAAATTGCGTCAAAAGCACGAAAGGCGTTTAATTCCTCATCAGATAAAATTTCGCCTGTCTTTAAATAACGCGCCCCCCCATAATCAAAGGATTGACACCTTGTCTTAAAACCAAATTTAGCTTCAGCAGCCTCCAGGACTTTAAGTCCCTGGGCCACGACTTCCGGGCCGATCCCGTCACCGGGGATGATGGCTAGTTTGTAGATTTTCATGTTTTGAATTTGTTTAGAATTTAGGGTTTAGAATTTCTTAATCTTTATACCGTTTAACAACCAGCGTGGCGTTATGGCCGCCGAAGCCCAAGGAATTGGACAAGGCCACATCCACCTGCACATTGCGGGAGACGTTGGGCACATAATCCAAATCACAATCGGGGTCAGGGGTATCATAATTGATGGTTGGATGCACCTTATTATCACGGATCGACATAATACAAGCCACAAGCTCCACACCACCAGCCGCCCCGAGCAGATGACCTGTCATTGATTTGGTCGAAGAAACAGGTATTTTCCTGGCATGTTCCCCAAATAATTTCTTGATCGCCAAGGTCTCAATCTGGTCATTAAGTTTAGTCGATGTCCCATGCGCATTAATATAATTGATGTCCGTGGTTTTTAAACCGGCATCTTTGACAGCCATTTCCATGGCCCTAAGAGCCCCCAAACCTTCCGCATGGGGTGCTGTGATATGATACGCATCCGAGGTGCGGCCATAACCGACTAATTCCGCCAAGATTCTCGCTCCACGGCTTTGGGCAAATTCGAGGCTTTCTAAAACCACGATACCAGCCCCCTCACCCATAACAAATCCGTCCCGATTTAAATCAAAAGGCCTGCTGGCTTTGGATGGTTCATCATTTCTTTTTGTCAGGGCTTTCAAGGCACAAAAACCGCCTAACCCAAGTTTAGAGGTAGCACTTTCAGCACCTCCGGCAATCACCACATCCGCCTCACCATGTTGGATCATGCGCATGCCTTCACCGATGCAGTTATTGGCCGTGGCGCAGGCAGTGGCAATGGCAAAACAAGGCCCCGTGGCCCCGGTATTAATGGAGACCTGGCCCGCGGCTTCATTAATGATCATACGCGTAATAAAAAATGGCGAGATTCGAGATGGCCCCTTCTCTAAATATTTACCATATTCCTCTTCCGCGGAATGGATGCTCCCAATACCTGAGCCGACAATTACAGATGCGCGCGAAGTGTCCATCTGACGGATATCGAGCTTGGCATGGATTAAAGCTTCATTAGCGGCAACCACCCCAAATTGGATAAAACGTGAAATATTCCGGGCATCCTTGCTATTAAAATGACTCAGCGGATCATAATCAATGACATCCCCATTGACACGAGAATCGAAAGCAGACGCGTCAAAATGGCTGACCTGGCGAATACCGCTTTGGCCTTTAAGCAGGGCCTGCCAAAATTTTTCTGCCCCAGTCCCAACAGGTGAAACAACGCCCATACCGGTTATGACCACACGTTTTTTCTGCATATATTTAATACCTACATAAAAAACTCTAAATCCTAAATACTAAATTCTAAACAAATTCAAATAATCAAAAATTCAAAGAATCAAGGTAGTTTTAGTAATTAGGATTTTGAATTTTGGTCATTGGTTAGAATTTAGGTTTTAGAGTTTAGAATTTCTATTAACCCCTATTAAATGTTTGCCCCTGCATCTTGTCCGCCGATGGCGGGGCTACAGGGGCAAGTCAAAAAATAAAAACACTTAAAAGCATTAAGCGTTGGCTTTTTCTTCAATATATTTGATCGCGTCACCAACGGTCTTCATCTTTTCAGCGTCCTCGTCGGGGATCTCGACACTGAATTCCTCCTCCAAGGCCATTATAAGCTCGACGGTATCCAAAGAATCCGCACCTAAATCATCCACAAAAGAGGCTGTCGGCGTAACTTCTTCAGGCTTAACACCCAATTGTTCCGCGATAATTGTCTTGATTTTGCTTTCTACTGCCATGTGTTCCTCCT
>CAYZLU010000124.1:0-6999 GCA_964479285.1 uncultured Planctomycetales bacterium
CGTCACCTTATCATTTAATTTGGCACCGGGTGTGTCGCTGGGAGAAGCGGTCGAGGCCATTCAGTCGACTACAAAGAACATGGGATTGCCCGGCAGTATCAGCGGCCAATTCCAGGGCACGGCCCAGGCTTTTCAATCGTCCTTGAGCAATGAGCCTGTGCTTATCCTGGCGGCCTTGATAACCGTGTATATTGTGCTGGGTGTTTTGTATGAAAGCTATATCCATCCCATTACGATTTTGTCCACCTTGCCGTCAGCAGGTGTCGGGGCGATTTTGTCACTCTTAATTTTTCGTACTGATTTTAGCGTGATCGCCTTGATCGGCCTCATCCTTTTGATCGGTATCGTCAAGAAAAACGGCATCATGATGGTGGACTTTGCGCTAGAGGCTGAACGTAATGAAGGAAAAGCCCCGGTGGATGCCATTTATCAGGCCTGCTTGTTGAGGTTTAGGCCGATCATGATGACGACGATGTCAGCGATTTTAGGGGCCGTGCCCTTGGCTTTTGGCGGGGGAATGGGCGCGGAGCTGAGGCAGCCGTTGGGGATCAGTATTATCGGCGGACTTATTTTTAGCCAGGTCCTCACACTATACACGACCCCGGTCATTTACCTGTGGTTTGGTAGAGTAGGGAAAAAATTTGGTTTAGAAAAATAGGGGACAGCGCCCTATTTTTCAAGAATCAAAACAGTTTTGGTGATTAGAGTTTAGGACTTAGAGTTTAAATTAATATGAGCCTCTCCACACCATTCATCCAACGGCCTATCGCGACCACTTTATTGACAGTGGGGCTGGTTCTTTCCGGTTTGGTCGCGGTCATGTTTTTACCTGTGGCCACCTTGCCTGAGATCACCTTGGCGACCATCAGTGTGTCAGCTTCCCTGCCGGGTGCCAGCCCGGAGACCATGGCATCGTCCGTCGCAACACCGCTGGAGCGCCAGCTCGCCCATATCGCGGGCGTCACTGAAATGACTTCCAATAGCGGCCTTGGTTCCACCAACATCACCGTGCAGTTTGATCTAAGCCGTGATATTAACGGGGCCGCGCGCGATGTCCAGGCTGCGATCAACGCGGCACAAAGTTATCTGCCGGCAGACCTTCCCATCCATCCAACCTACCGCAAGATCAATCCATCGGAAGCGCCGATCCTTATTTTATCATTGCGGTCTGATACTATGTCCAGGGCAGACATTTATGATGTGGCAGACAGTATCCTGGCACAAAAATTGTCCCAAATCGACGGGATAGGTCAGGTCGTCATCGGAGGGGGGGCCTCTCGAGCGGTGAGGGTGGAACTTAATCCCATGGCTTTAAATAAATACGGTGTAGGCCTTGATGCTGTACGCACGGCCATCAGTTCCACCAATGCGGACAGGCCCAAAGGGCAATTGTCCAATGGTGAAAAGACCTGGGAAATCCAGACTAATGACCAGCTTTACACGGCCAAAGATTATCGTCCCCTTATTGTGACCCATGACTCCACAGGGGCAGTCATACGATTGTCCGACGTCGGCGACGTGCAGGATTCGGTGGCCGATATCCGCCAACTGGGGCTTGTCAACGGCCAGCCATCCATTCCTGTGATCTTGTTTCGCCAGCCGGGGGCGAATGTGATCAAGGCGGTTGATGCCGTCCGTGCCGCTCTTCCGCAGTTGCGCGCGGCCATACCTGCCGCGATCAATCTTTCCATCGTGCTTGACAGGTCGCCCACCATCCGTGCTTCGGTGCAGGAGGCCCAGCGCACCATTGTGATCGCAGGTATCCTGGTGGTCCTGGTCGTTTTCGCTTTTTTACGTAATGTCCGCTCGACCTTGATTCCGAGCATCGTTGTCCCGGTGTCGATCATCGGCACCTTTGGGGTGATGTATCTTTTGCACTTTAGTCTGGATAATCTTTCCTTGATGGCGCTGACAGTGGCCACGGGTTTCGTGGTTGACGATGCTATTGTGGTGGTGGAAAATATTACCCGTTATATTGAGAAAGGCATGTCCCCTCATGAGGCGGCTTTAAAGGGAGCAGGGGAGATAGGCTTTACCATTCTTTCGATAAGTATTTCCCTGATAGCGGTTTTCTTACCCATCCTGCTGATGGGAGGGGTCATAGGCCGCTATTTCCGTGAATTTGCCATGACGATCTCCGTGGCGATCCTGATTTCCATGGTGATTTCGTTGACGACAACACCGATGATGTGTTCTCTGCTTTTAAAACCCCATAAAGAACAAAGGCATGGCCGGTTTTTTAACGCCAGTGAAGGGGTTTTTAACAGGATGCACCGCTTTTATGAAAAAACTTTATTATGGGCGTTGGACCACCAGGGGATTATGTTGTCATTGACGCTGGCGGCCTTGGCCACCAGCATCATTTTATTCCGTATAATTCCCACGGGACTATTTCCGCAACAAGATACAGGGCGTTTGAGCGGGAATATCCAGGCTTCCCAGGACATATCGTTTCAAGCCATGGAAAAGAAATTAAGGGCCGTTGTCCGTATTATCATGAAAGATCCCGCGATTGATACCGTGACTGCGTTTACCGGCGGTTCAAATACGGCGAGGATGTTTATCATGCTGAAACCTCCAGAAGTGCGCAAGATCACGACCGACAAGGTGATTGCCAGGTTACGTAAGAAGTTAAGTAGCGTGGCAGGTGCGCCGACCTATCTTCAAAATGTACAGGATTTGAATATTCCCGGAGCAAGGGCAGCCAACGCGCAATACCAATATACCCTCCAGGGTGATACGTTGGACGAATTAACGGTGTGGTCGCCGAAGATACAGGCCGCGTTAAGTAAATTACCCCAATTAGCGGATGTCAACAGCGATAAACAAAACAAGGGGCTGCAGACCAATCTGGTGATTGACCGCAACACGGCCTCACGGCTGGGTATTACCCCTCAAGAAATCGACAGCACCCTTTATGATGCCTTTGGGCAACGTCAGGTGTCTACCACGTATAAACAATTAAACCAGTACCATGTCGTGATGGAGTTGGCCCCTCAGTTCTGGCAGCGTGCTGAAACGTTAAAGGACATCTATGTGGCATCATCAAAAGGGACCTTGGTGCCTTTGAGCTCATTCGCCCATTTTGAAAAATCAACGACCGCTTTGGCTGTTGCCCACCAAGGGCAGTTTCCGGCGATCACATTTTCGTTTAATCTGCCGGTGGGAATGTCGCTCGGTGATGCTGTCAAAGCTGTTAATGCGGCCATGAATAAGATAATGTTGCCTTCCACCATCCACGGCAGCTTTCAAGGTTCAGCCCAGGTATTTCAATCTTCGATGAGTAGTGAACCGCTTTTGATCATGACGGCACTCCTGGCTGTTTACATTGTCTTGGGGATTCTATACGAAAGCTACATCCATCCTATTACCATCTTATCGACGTTGCCATCTGCCGGTGTCGGGGCTTTGCTGGCCCTTTTGTTTACAGGGACGGAACTGACCATCATTGCCATGATCGGCCTCATTCTTTTGATTGGCATTGTCAAGAAGAACGGGATATTGATGGTAGACTTTGCCCTGGAGGCTGAACGCCGGGAAGGCAAGAATTCGCATGATTCAATCTATGAAGCTTGCCTGCTGCGTTTTCGCCCTATTATGATGACTACGATGGCGGCGATATTAGGGGCGTTGCCCCTGGCCCTGGGCACAGGCATGGGCTCTGAACTCCGTCGTCCGCTTGGTATTGCTATTATTGGCGGGCTCATTTTTAGCCAAATGCTCACTCTTTACACGACACCTGTGATCTATCTATATATGGACCGGTTAAAAAGTTGGATCGCATCCAAACGCAAGAATTTTCAACGAAAGGCTGTACCATGTTCAGCATAAAAAAAGAAATCCTTTTTTCCCTCCCCCTGGTGGGGCGCCTGCCGCTCTCTGCGGCAGGCAGGCATCATATTTGCAAAAGGATAGCTCGGGTCAGGGCGGGGGGACTTTTTGCCATTCTTTGCTTGATTGTTTCTGGTTGCGCCATCGGCCCTAAGTATATAAGGCCGACAACTCAGATACCAACTGAATATAAAGAGTCAAAGGACTGGAAAATAGCCGAGCCCCAAGATGCCATTATACGTGGAGAGTGGTGGAAGGTTTTTAATGACCCCCGGTTGGATGAGCTTGAGACCGAAGTCAATATTTCAAACCAGAACATAGCGCAAGCCCAAGCACAGTATGCCCAGGCCTACGCGCTGGTGCAAGCGGCCAAATCGAGTTTTTTTCCCATCCTGAGTACTTCGGCTTCTTATAAGCGGTCGCATACTTCGTCGGACACGAATGGTAAGAATGCCACTTCTCAGAATTTGTTAAGTGCCGATGTTTCCTGGGAACTAGACCTTTGGGGCAAGATCCGTAAAACAATAGAAGCCAACCGTGCCAAGGCCCAGGCCAGCGAAGCTGACCTTGAAGGTATCAGGCTAAGCGCCCAGGCCCAATTGGCCCAGGATTATTTTCAGCTATGTTCGTTGGATGCTCAAAAGAAACTTTTGCAAGATACAAAGGTCATATTCCAAAAATTCCTTGTTTTGACAAAAAACCGCCATGCCGGCGGGGTGGCGGCAGAGTCAGATGTCCTTCAAGCGCAGACCCAGCTTGAAGAGACCCAGGCCCAGGAAATTGATATTGGTGTGCAACGTTCTCAACTAGAGCACGCGATCGCCTTGCTTATCGGCAAACCCGCATCGGATTTTTCCATTCCTTCGTTAATGCAATCAGCAGTGGTGCCGTCCATTCCTGTTGGCCTTCCTTCAGCAATCCTTGAGCGCAGGCCGGACATAGCTGCCGCGGAAAGAAACGTCGCAGCGGACAACGCCCTCGTTGGTGTGGCTGAATCCGCGTATTTTCCGACATTGACGTTAAGCGCCTCGGGCAGTTATGAGAGTTCGAACCTGGCGCGGATATTCTCTTCGCCCAATCCGTTGTGGTCAGTTGGGCCGGCATTAGCTGAAACCATATTTGATGCAGGCTTAAGGCAGGCGCAGACGGCCCAAGCCAAGGCCGCCTATGATGCAGATGTGGCGTCCTATCGTCAGACAGTCTTGACCGCGTTTCAACAAGTGGAAGACAATTTAGCAGCACTTCGTATTTTAGAACAAGAAGGACAAGTTCAGGATGAAGCTGTGAAGGACGCCCAGAAAGCCGTGGCCCTTGAAACCAACCAGTACAAAGCAGGGACAGTCAGCGCACTGGATGTCATCACTACCCAAGCGACAGCATTAACCAATGAAAAGGCCGCAGTCACCATTCTTGGCCAACGCATGAATGCCTGTGTGTTGCTTATTCAATATTTAGGTGGGGGATGGACATCTGGTTCTTAATGTTATTAAGGGCAGGGCAAATTTTCTTTTTAGCCGGTACTTTTATTTTAAATATTCCCGTCGCCGAAGCTGACACGGATAATCACGCGCCCACCATAGAAGATTTAAACCGGGCCATTGCCATCAACCCAAATGCAGCCGATGCGTATTACGATCGCGGTGTCCTTTTCGAGAAGCAAGGGGACCTCACCAAGGCCATTGTTGATTTTACCCAAACGGTCAAAATAAACCCTCAAGATGAAGGTGCTTATTACAGCCGCGCTAATGCATACGCACAGCAAGGTTATTTCTCACAGGCCATCGCTGATTACAACAAGGTCATTGAGATCAACCCCCAGGACGCCAGCGTCTACTACAATCGGGGCCTGATCTATTCTACCCAAGGAAACATTATTCAAGCCATTTCTGATTTTAACCAAGCGATCAAGATCAATCCCGATTACGCGCAGGCTTATCATAATCGAGGGCTTTCATGGGACAAAGAGGGTGATTTGACCCAGGCCCTGTCTGATTTAAACAAGAGCATTGAATTAGAACCCACCCTTACGGAAGCTTATTACAATCGAGGCATCATTTTTGACAAACAAGGGAAATTTATTGACGCGATCAATGATTTTAGTAAAGCCATACAGTTAAATCCAGAATACGCGGAGGCCTATACCAACCGGGGCGAAGTATATGTGGAACAGGATGATTTCGCCCAGGCCAGGTTTGATTTTACCAAATCCATTGAAATAAATCCCAAGATGGCCCAGGCCTATAACAACCGGGCCATTGTCTATTTCCAGTTAAAACAATATTCGAAAGCCTGGGAAGACCTGCAGAAAGCCACAGCCCTAGGGTACGCCGTTGACCCTGGTCTGAAGGCAGCAGTCAAGAAAGCTTGGCTTCCGCTTAAAGGCTATTAGAAGAAAAGCCGGGATTCCTTGCCCGGGCCAATGCGGCATACTTTTCCGTACTGCAAGAAAGTATTGGACAGATCATGGTTTTAAGGTGATAATTTATCCATTCTTGAACCCATGACAAGGAGAAAATTATGTTGACCATTTACGGATTTGATTTTTCATCCCCATGTAACAAAGTGCGTTTTGCCGCCAATGCGATGGGGCTCAATTATGAATACAAGCAGGTCAATTTATTGGCAGGGGAACAAAAATCCCCTGAGTTCTTGAAACTCAATCCTATCGGCAGGGTGCCCGCGATCGATGATAATGGGTTTAAAGCGTTTGAGAGTGCCGCTATTATTAAATATCTGGCTGACAAGAACAATTCCCCTCTTTATCCTAAAGATTTACAGAAGCGCACCATTGTCGATCAATGGATTGATTTTGCCAACATCCATGTGGCGGCCGCGCTGGCCCGTGTCACCTTTAACCGCGTGATGTACAAAATGTTAAATGTAGAGAAAGATGAACGTTCCTTGAATGATGGGATCAAATTCTTAGGGCAATTCCTCCCTATCCTGGAAAAACAATTAAAAGAGAACAAATATTTGGCCGGCGACACAATGACCTTGGCAGACATTAATTTATTGGCTGACTTGGACCCCATTGAATTGTCTTCGGTTGACCTTTCGGCTTACCCCAGCTTAGTCAGCTGGAGAAAAAATCTTAAGACACAATCGTTTTATACAAAATGCCACAGCAGTCTGGAAGAAGTTTTTCAGGCCATGACCGCGGGTGCGGGT
>CAYZLU010000125.1:0-6996 GCA_964479285.1 uncultured Planctomycetales bacterium
CATCATCGGCCCGATCACAGGCCCTGTCATGGCGTATGTGCCAGGCGTATTGACGGGAGTGATCACCTTGATGGTAGGGATGTTTTTGGCCCATATCGTTGCTGTATTTGTCCGCCTGATTGCGGCAAATACCGGCATGCCAAGACCGGACCTGTTGTCTGCTTTTACCAGATGGGCGGTCGTGTTGATGGCTGTCGGTGTTTTTGTTGACAAGATCGGCTTTGGATTCTTGTTAACGGGAGCTCCGTTGACCATGCTGGTAGGGGGGTTGAGCCTAGGTTTAGGCTTGGCCTTCGGGTTAGGCGGTAAAGATCACGCTTCCCATTATCTGAATCGTTTGTTGAAGAAATAAATGATCTCCCTCGCCGTCCCGAAATGGGGCGGGACGGCATCCACAAGGGCGCAAATCGCAAGGTTTGCGCCCGACCTTTTTTATATTGTATCCGGATTTGATTATGTTATACTATTTACCATTATTATTTCATTTGAGATAGTGATTATATGAATGAGGATAAACGTGTTTCGCCACGTTTTTTGTTTTCTGAACCAGTGGCCTATGGCACGCCAGAGGTGACCGTTAATGGCAGTGTCGCGGGTAATATCAGTTTGAGTGGCATCTCTTTAAAAATCCAGGGCTTTGTGCCAATGGGTACTATTTTGGAATTGCAGATATGTTTGGGGAAATCTCCCAAAGTCATTTGGGCCAAAGCCCAGGTGGTTCGCATACGTGAAGTATTGTCTGAAGACTGTAATGAAATCGGTCTTAAATTTGTCAAAGATGTAAATTGTATAAAAGCCATCGGTGAGTATATTGATGCCTGCCGAAAAACGGGGCCGATTTCTTAAGTATAGATTTAAGGTAACGGCACCATTCTGGGATTAATTAAAAAGTAATATTTAAAGAAGGAGTTAAAGAGTTATGGCTGAAGCCACTCAAGCACCAGTTGTTGAAGAGGTCAAAAATTGTCCTGCATGTAAAAAACCCTTAAAGAAAGCAAGGCGTTTCTATCGAAATGGGGCGTATTATTGCAACAATAATTGTTTTAAAAAAGTGCAGGCCGCGGCCAAGGCTGATTCCAAGAGCAAGCAATCTGGAGAGCAACCTCAATCCTAGGAGATAGACTGTGCCTCACCGCTCCTCGTTACCTATTTCACAGGAAAAACGGCGTCATCCTCGTTTAGAGAGTAACATTCCTGTAAAGATATCCAGTGATCACGGGGATATTCTGACTGAGACGAGAAATTTAAGCTGTTCCGGGGCCTTTTGCCGCGTGTCCCAACGCCTCGAACCCATGACCAGGCTTAAGGTCCATTTGCTTTTGCCCTTACGTAAGAACGATAAGGTAATGACCAAGAAGATCAGCTGTCAGGGTGTCATTATACGTGTGCAAGCGGCAGAAGAGAAAAATTATTACGACACGGCCATTTTTTTCAGCGATTTGGCACCCAAAGACAGCCGCGCCATCAATGAGTTTATTGAGAGTACGATGGAGAAAAAAGACAATGGAAAATTCAATTAATCTTTCCGTGACCCCTCTTCAGGCATTTTTGGCATTAGCTTTTCAGGTCTGGATGATTGTTTTTCCTATCCTGCTGATCCGTAAAATTAATTATTTAACGGATTTGCTTCACGAGCATTTGGATGAAGAAAGCCCAAATCCCCCAAATCCCTGAAATTCAGGTCCCAGTGCTTTATGAAGACGCGGATTGTCTGGTGTTTAATAAACCATCCGGGCTTTTAGTGATTCCTACCGATAAGGACGAAGACCATACACTTGTAAATATTGTCAATCGACAACGAAATGACTGTGGAGGCTTATACCCGGCGCACCGCCTTGACCGTGACACCTCTGGGGTGATTCTTTTTGCCAAGGGCAAAGATTGCCAGCAAAAGTTGATGCAATTTTTTAAAGACAAACAGGTCAATAAAACATATATTGCTTTTGTGCATGGGCGTGTGGCTGAACCTCGTGGCAAGATCCGCATTCCCATCAAAGATTTTCACCAACGCAAGTTTGCCCGCCATCTGCCGGCGCAATCAGCATTGACGCATTACGAGGTGGAAGATTATTATAAAGACTTTACCGTAGTCAGGGTCATGCCAATCACAGGAAGGACCAATCAAATCCGTATTCATTTTTCCAAAATCGGTCATTCTTTGGTGGGGGAAGATAAGTATGCTTTCAGGCGTGATTTTGCTTTGCGTTTCAGGCGTACAGCTTTGCATGCCATGCGTTTGGAATGGCCTGATATATCGGGTAGCCGTATGATTAAAGTGGAAGCACCACTGGCTAAAGATATGTCGGAATTTTTATTGAGACAGAGGAAGTGAGTAGCGATGCCAACCGGGCTGCCGAGAGTAGACGGGTTGAAGGTGCGAGCGACCCAGAGACAAAAACTTGGCGCATTAAAAGGAGAACCTGATGAATTATGAAAAATTGAATCTTAAAGAATGGTGTGATCTTTGCCACAGTATCGCCAAAGAAAAAGGGTTTTGGGAAAAGGACCGCAATATAGGCGAGGCGTTAATGCTTATTGTCACGGAATTAGCTGAAGCCATGGAAGGCCACCGCCACCAGGACCAAGATAATTTCCGTGAAGAGTTAGCAGATACCTTTATCCGCTTATTTGATTTGTGCGGAGGGTTGGGCATTGACATCCAGTCGGAGATTGTCAAGAAATCTGAGAAGAATAGACTGCGTCCTTATAAACATGGAAAGATCTGTTAAATGCGTTTTCTCATTTTATTGCTGATATTGCCGTTGTCCGGCTGCTCAACTGTGCAAATGACGGAGTATATCAGCAGGGTGGAGCATCCTTACGATAGAAAGATATATGCAAGTTTTGAGAAAGTCACCAGTGCCTTCATGTTTGTCTTAAAAAATCAAGGTTGGGTCATTACCAGCGAATCTGAACCTTTTGTTTATGAACGCGATGAGCGTTATGATAATAACGGTTATCGGAATCTGCTTATTTTTACGGGTCTTAGAAAGAATTATCATGTTTTATATTCAACTTTTACGCATTTAAATATACTTATCCATTCGATCGGTAATATTTGCGACGTAGAAATCCGTTATGAGGCCAGGACCCCGTTAGTCAAACAATTTACCTCAGTTCGAAATGATCAGCTGGTCCAAAATATTCTCGATGCGGTTGAGCAAGAAGTTAATAAATGATTGATATTTAGAGAGTAGAACATTCTAAGAAAATATAATGGATAAATTTGCTCTCAAGAGTCCTTTTGAGCCTGTTGAGGAACAACGTAAGGCTATTGAAGTCCTCACACGTGGGCTTAATGAAGGCATACCTGCCCAGACACTTTTGGGTGTGACCGGTAGCGGCAAGACATTTACCATTGCCAACGTTATTAAAAACGTCAATCGTCCTGCTTTGGTCATTTCCCATAATAAAACGCTGGCCGCCCAGCTTTACAGCGAGTTAAAAGAATTTTTTCCAGGCAATGCAGTAGAATATTTTGTCAGTTATTACGATTACTATCAACCTGAAGCATATATCCCCCAAACAGATATTTATATTGAAAAAGATTCTTCCATCAATGACCGCCTGGACCGTTTGCGTTTGGCCGCGACCACTTCCTTGATGTCCCGCCGGGATGCGATCATTGTCGCCAGTGTTTCCTGCATTTATAATCTTGGTTCACCAGATGATTACCAGAATTACATGGTCCAGCTTAAAGTGGGTCAAAAAATTGACCGCGATGAGGTGTTGGCCCAACTGATCGCCATTCAATACGAGCGCAATGATTATGAATTCGCGCGCGGCAAAATACGCGTGCGTGGGGACATTGTAGAGGTGCACCCAGCTTACCGTCAGGACGCGTTAAGGATTGAATTTTTTGATGATGAGATCGAGAAAATAAAACAAATAGATCCCATATCAGGGGACACGATCGCCCATCTAGAAAGGACCTTTGTTTATCCAGCCAAGCATTTTTTGATTTCTCCCCCCCGGTTACAGGAGGCGCTCATAGAGATCGAAACAGAGCTGAAAGGCAGGCTTGGCGAATTAGAGTCTCAGGGTAAATTAGTGGAAGCCCAACGTCTCAATTCCCGTACGCACTATGATATGGAAATGATGAAAGAAATAGGTATGTGCAAGGGCATTGAAAATTATTCAAGGATACTCTCCGGGCGTCCCGCAGGCAGCAAGCCGTTTTGTTTGATGGATTACTTTCCTGATGATTTTGTGACGATCATTGACGAGAGCCATGTGACCATACCACAGTTAGGCGGCATGTACGAAGGGGACCGTGCCCGCAAGGAAATGCTCGTGGCCCACGGGTTTAGGCTGCCTTCCTGCCTCGATAACCGTCCCCTTAAATTTTATGAATTAGAAAGGATGTTAAAACAGCGCATATATGTTTCTGCCACACCTGGCCCTTATGAGCGTAAAGATGCTGCAGCGCATGTAGTGGAGCAGATCATCCGCCCTACGGGTATTATTGACCCTCCCATTTTTGTGCGTCCAACCGATGGTCAAGTTGATGATTTGATCAAAGAATGCAGGCAGCGTGCCTCTAAAAATGAACGTGTGCTAGTGACTACATTAACGAAACGCATGTCTGAAGATCTTTGTGCCTATGTTGAGGAGGCGGGCTTGAGGGTCAAATATTTGCACTCTGACATTGAGACCATTGACCGCACCAAAATATTGCAGGATTTGCGGTTAAAAAAATTTGACTGCCTGATCGGAGTCAATCTCCTGAGGGAAGGATTAGACTTGCCTGAAGTTTCATTAGTTGCTATATTTGACGCGGATAAGCAAGGCTTTTTGCGTTCGCAGACATCCTTGATCCAAACGGCCGGACGCGCCGCGCGGAATGTCAATGGTGTTGTCATCATGTATGCGGACAGTTTTTCACCGGCGATGAAATCCGCCATTGCCGAGTGCGAACGCCGGCGCAAGATCCAGACAGAGTTTAATTCGAGTCATGGGATCACTCCCACCACCATTGAAAAAGCCATTAATCTGGGGATTGAAGAATTTGCGGAGGCACAAGATTTGGTGATGGAAGCAAGCGGCCAGTCAGAAGAAGAGTTTGCGATGGCGACCTACCTAAGTGATCTTGAACAACAAATGGAATCAGCCGCACGGAATTTGGAATTCGAAAAAGCGGCTAGGATCAGGGATAAAATCAAGGAATACAAAAATGTTACCGGCCAATAGGGCCTATTTTTTCGAATGCGAAGGTTTTTTTGGGGGGGGAGGCAGGAAGAATTTATGTTGCTAGCTATTGATATAGGAAATACCACCATTGGTTTTGCTGTCATACGCAAGACGGGACACATAGAATCCGTTACTGTCGTAGATACTGACGCTAAAATTAATAAGATCAAGGCCGTTGTAGCCAAGGTATTAAAGTCCCAGGTCATTTCAAGGGCCATCATTTGCTCAGTTGTGCCTAAGGTTTCCAAGTCATTGGAAGATATTATCAAAAAGTCCGTACCTGTTGATATTATCGGACGTGACATGGTGGTCCCTATTAAAAACCGCTATAGAAAACCGAAGCAGGTAGGGCAGGACCGTCTGGTAGGGGCATATGGGGCCATGAAAATTTATGGCAGTCCATTGATCGTGGTGGATTTAGGTACGGCCATTACTTTTGATGTGATCTCGTCAAAAGGCGAGTATTTGGGCGGGGCCATTGTTCCGGGTATTCGTTTATCGGCGGAATCGTTATTTTTGAAAACCGCTCTTTTACCGCATATTAAAATCGAGGCGCCCAAGCACATCATAGGAAAAACGACCCAGGAGAGCATACTCAGCGGTTTGTTTTACGGCTACGGTTCATTATGCCGGGGGTTTATAGACTTGATCAGTCAACAAATGAAGGTCAAGCCTAAGGTTGTGATGACCGGAGGCCATACCCATTTGATGAAGCAATTCGTCTCACCCAAAATCCGCATTATTGATGAAGACCTCGTGTTTAAAGGGATCTATTTTTTGTGTGCTTTGAAGCCATGAGCAGAGTGGAGATGATTTAATTAGCACTCCATTAAACATACTGCTAAAATTGTCTTGACAAATTTTTTATCTCCCGTTATTCTAGCACTCCAGGATCAGTAGTGCTAATCAAGATTCTTCGTCCCCAAGCAGGGGACTCAGAATGACCAATTTTAATATTAACCGTTATAGAAGGAGGAGAAGTATGGCTATTCAACCATTAGCTGACCGCATTGTCGTCAAGGTGCTGGAAGCTAAAGAAGTCACCAAGGGCGGCATTTTGCTTCCGGAAACTGCTAAAGAAAAGCCCCAGGAGGGCAAGGTCATCGCCGTCGGCAAGGGAAAAGCGTCTGACAGCGGCCAAATCGTGCCTTTGGAAGTCAAGGCAGGGGACCGCATTTTGTTCGCCAAATACGGCGGTACAGAGATCACCACGACTGAGGGTGAAGAACTTTTGATCATGAAGGAAGAAGATGTGTTAGCTATAGTAAAGTGATTTTTGGTTCATAGAAACCCTAAACTCTAAAATCTAAATCCTAAACAAATTTAAATTACCAAAAATTCAAAAATCAAAACAATTTTGGGAATTAGAAATTTTGAACATTGTTTAGAGTTTAGAATTTAGGGTTTAGAGTTTAGCATACGATTTTTAACAAAATTAATTCAGGAGGAAGTAAAATGGGAGCAAAACAATTATTATTTGAAGATGAAGCGCGCCGCAAGGTTTTGCGTGGTGTGGAACAATTATCACGCGCGGTAAAGATCACCTTAGGGCCCAGGGGCCGTAATGTGGTTTTGGACAAAAAATTTGGGAGCCCTACAGTCACCAAGGACGGTGTTTCTGTTGCCAAAGAGATTGAATTGGAAGATCCATTTGAAAATATGGGTGCCCAGATGGATCTTCCAATTCAATCTCCTTGGCAACAGAGACACCGTCCTTGGTGACTGTCGGGCTACCAAATTTCTTGTCTAAGACCACATTACGGCCACGGGGGCCTAAGGTGATCTTTACCGCGCGTGATAACTGTT
>CAYZLU010000126.1:0-6984 GCA_964479285.1 uncultured Planctomycetales bacterium
TCAAGCGCGGATTTTCTCCTATTGTTTATCTCCATCGAAATTCTTACCATTTCTCTCTATGTCATGAATGCCTATCTTAAAAGTGATAAGCTTTCAATTGAAGCAGGCATGAAATACCTGATCTTAGGGTCCCTGGCTTCAGGGTTCTTTCTCTATGGTATCAGCTTCATGTACGGTGCCACCCACTCAACGCGCTTTGATATGATCCAAGGATTTTGTCAAACTCACGGCTTGTCTCCCATGACGCTTTTTGCCATGGTCCTTATCTTCGCGGCTGTCGGCTTTAAGATCGCGGCAGTGCCCTTTCATATGTGGGTAGCTGATGTTTACCAGGGTGCGCCCACACCGGTCACAGCCCTTTTATCCGTTGGGTCTAAAGCTGCTGGATTTATCGTGCTTATCCGTCTTTTCTTTGGTATTTTTGGTGCCTGGCATGTTGAATGGAGTTTTGTGCTGGCAGTTATTTCAGCTATTACAATGACCTACGGCAACTTGGTGGCGATGTTTCAGACCAATATCAAACGATTGCTGGGTTATTCAAGCATCAGCCACGCGGGTTATATGTTAATGGGCGTGGCCGCGGGTTCCGCCCTTGGGGCTTCAGGGATCAATTTTTATCTTTTAGGATATTTATTTACAAATCTAGCAGCGTTCTTAGTCATAGTCGTTTTTTCCATCGCGACCAAGAGCGATGAGATCGCGGATTATGCCGGGCTTGTCCAACGTTCAGGTCTTCTGGCCTGCACGATGCTTTTGGCGTTGGTGTCATTGGCTGGCATGCCGCCTTTGGCAGGATTTTTTGGGAAATTTACCTTATTGATGGCTGTCATTAAAAGCGGCTATGTGTGGCTGGCTTTGATCGCGGGAGTTAACATTGTCATCTCATTATACTACTACATGATGGTCGCCAAACGCATCTATGTCGATCCTGCGCGTAACACTTCACCCATCGTCGTCCCTCCAGGCATACGATTGCTTCTTCTCATGGCCATCATCGGGATCATTGTGATCGGGACATTCCAGGGCCCGTTCCTTGACGCTTCCTTGAATGCCATTAAAGGGATGTATTTTTCACACCTGCCCAATTAAGCCTGCAGTTATTTGTTGTTCTTAGACCTGTTGATTTCTTTGCGGACAGTGCTTAATAATTTAGGATAATGCAGGGGTTTGGCAAAGGCGCGGTATTCTTCATCGCCGATGGTGATGGCCAGGTTTCCTTTATCGTCTTTCACGTCAAGGGTGTTGGTCGCGAAAACAACGGGAATATCCTTAGTATCGGCGTCCTGTTTTAATTTCCTGACGAATTCGCGGCCATCGCCGTCCGGGAAAATGACATCCATCAAAATAGCATCAGGCTTCTTGGCCTTTGCCATCTTCAGGCATTCTTCTTCGTTCCAGGCCAAATACACTTGATAGCCGTCATTGCTAAATAATTTTGCCGTCATTTTCTGTGCCACCGGATTATCATCCACTAACAAGATCTTTTTGCTTTGTTTAGACATGTTAATCCCTCTTAATCAACGCCCATCGGATATTATTTTAAATTCGTATGGAAAACTGCAGAAACAAGAAATATAAACGCGATTCCGACCGCCATCATGGCCACAGCAGCCCCAACCAACCCAAGCCCATTAAGCAATTCTCTTAATTTTTTATTCAATTCGACGTCCTTTCCCTGACAAAAAGAGGCAAGGACGCTTCTTTCCTGCTGTCTACCGCCAGATCGATCGAATGCTCACCGTATTTTTCCAGTTTTAACATTTGAAGGTTAAAAACCAGGTTGGCTGATCCCGACCTTTGCCCGTCAGGAAAATTAATATTAATAGTGCCGTTGGCACCAGGAATAAGGTGCTTACCATCAAGGTCAACGAAATTAACACTGACCCTGTGTTCCCCTTTTTCAATGTTTTCAAACCTGATCCTAAGGGCAATCGCGCATTGGGGATAGACCGTTGGGATTTTAACCGACCATATCGTATCAAACGCGCCCAGCACATTTAATTTTCCGGCCGCGTCAACTGTCGCAGCATCACATAAAGAAAAAACTTCGATATTCATATTTTCGTCAGCACCTATGACTATTTCTTAAAATGCGGCGTTGATAAAAGGGAAGAACCCCAAATATCTTGTATCATCATTAAAATTAATGATCCCGATCTGGACGCCTGCTAATGATCCTGTGTGGTTGACGATCCCCAATTGGACCCCGCGCACTTCTTCCTGTGCGTCGTTAAAAAATAAGGCAGCCTGGAAGCCTTCGAATGAACGCCTGGTGACGTTTGCGATCAATCCTAATTGAACACCTTTAAAATCCCTCTTAACGACATTGAACAAACCGAATTGTCCGCCGCCAAAGTCTTTATTGACTCTGTTGACCGCTCCTAACTCAAAGCCATGGGTACTGCCATTTGTTTTGTTGATGAGGCCTATATCGATACCCTGCATGTCCTCATTGACCCCGTAAATAATATTAAATCTAAAACCATCGACGCTGAAGTCATCCGGGAATGTTTGGGCAGGATGAAAAAGGCCCACCTGGAACGATGTTGTTCCTTCTGCGTGGCTGACAAGAGGGAAAACCAAAAGACCCCCTAATATCAATAAATTGCGCAATTTTCTCCCATGTTTCATATTTCCCAAGTCCTTTTACATATTCTATATGCGACAGGGGATTTTGCGGAGATTTAAATATAATAAATATCGCGCAGGTAAAACGTAATGTTGGACTGATTTTCTTTGGCAGTACCAACCCAGGCAAATCCTCCGATAATATGGGACAAGTCTTTTCCTGTCAAATCTATGGAATATTCCTTCCAATCTTTAGTCAGAGCGATGGGCTCAGTCGTGGCAGTATCAGAATCAGGATACTGATGCCCCATCCCAACACCACCCATTTTGAAGGTGACCACCTCTCCACCTTTTTCTCCCCTGGCCCAAAAAACCAATTTCTTGGCCCCGGTTAAATTAAAACCACCTTTTTCATCACCCCAATTATTGGACGGATTAAGCCAGAAAATCCCGGCCCATCCAGAACCTGTTGCCGTGCAATCTCTGTCAAATTTAGATTGAATGCAGCTTTCACTTCCACCGCAATTATCAACCCACGCATCATCCAGGGAAACACATTTCCCATCCGGCATAAAACCTAAGGCACTAAAATGATTGAGATATCCTTTATCTTTATAAACATAAAACTGCTCAAACTTCTTTGGTTGAACAGGGGCAAAATTATTATCTGCCTGCGATAATGATGTTGTAAACAAGATACAAGTAACTAAAATGGCCAAAACAGCCGGAATAATATGTTTTCTGTCATTCAATTTAGACATAGATTAATCTCCTCATTCATAAATAGTTTCTTTTCAATAAGTATACACTATAAGAATATCATCGTCGAGTTTTTCTCTCCATCGAAAAATAAAAAGACTGTAACTTGATACATCACAGCAAGTTACAGTCTTGACGAACACGCCCTGTTGAACAATCACTATCTGCCTAATTGCGGCACAATGGAGATAATGACTTTTTCAAAATCACGGATGATCGTTAATTTATATTCACGGCCAACAGCAGTTTTGGTTAATGCCCTATGCAGATCATCAATGCAAGATACGACGTGATCCTCCATCCCAACAATCACGTCCCCTACCCGTAAACCAAAGCGCTCAGCAGGACTGCCGCGTTCAAGGCTGGTAATACTGACACCTGATTCGACAGGGACCTTGCCCATATGGACCAATCCTTTGGGTAAGGCCACATTCTGGACCATGACTCCGATAAATCCACTACGGACGTGGCCGCTACGCATGAGTTCGGTAGCAATAAATTTAGCGGTATTGGAAGGTATGGCAAAACAAATCCCTTGCGCTGGCAGGATCACCGCTGTATTGACACCTATCACTTCACCATAACTATTCAGCAAGGGGCCGCCTGAATTGCCAGGGTTAAGTGCCGCGTCTGTCTGGATGATCTCTTCAATCAAGCGCCCGGATTGTGAACGCATCGAACGCCCCAAGGCGCTGATGACCCCAGCGGTCAGCGTGCACTGAAAACTGTATGGATTGCCAATAGCAATGGCGATTTGCCCCACCTGCAGGCGGCTCGAGTCTCCCAATGGAAGATAATTAAGGTCTTGCAGGCCGACATGGATGACAGCCAGGTCCGTATGCGGATCATCCCCTATCAATTGGGCCTCTATCCGGCGGCCATCTACAAAGCCAACATCAATACGCCTGGCCCCATGCACCACGTGGCTGTTGGTGATAATGTAGCCATCAGGAGTAAAAACAAACCCAGAGCCGCTCCCCTGGCCCTGATGCTTGACCTCAATGTTGACGACCCCAGAAGAAACTTTTTGAAAAACCCCGCTCACCACCTGGGAATAACCATCCAATATTTTTTCATCAGAATTACGCGTGTCCATAACAATCCCTCCTTCTGCATTGTGTACAGATATTTTATCATATAATCATGCAGGCCGTGAGCAAAAAACTATTCACTCCCACACAATAAGGAATTTTCTTGCCCGCTACGGGTCAATCATGCTTTGGCGGGAGGATTCTTCTCTGCCAGAGACCTCGGGCAAAGGCCCGCAACTTCAACTGCTCTTTGACGTTGAACGTTGAATAAAAAGGCCGAATGCGCGCATCCTTTCCTGACAATATAAAATTTTCGATGCGCAGAGGCTTGTTTACGGCACCTTGCGCTATGGCCTCCACGCGAACCAGTTGGGCGTCCTTGAGCCAATCATCATCCACAGCAAACCCCAAATGACTGAAATTAAAATGGAGGGTTTCGGCGGAGGTTTGAATCCTGCCTCTAGCATTTAACAGGGAGGCAAAGAAGTCCACCGTTGGAGGTTTGGAAAGATCGATGAACTGGTAGCCCAGGATGGTCTGCTTGCGCTTGCTGTTTCTAAGCAAGTAGACAGGCGCAATGCTGTACTGTCCATAGGGTAAGGCATGGTCATTGTATTCCCGCCGGTCAAACAGCATGTGAATGTGCCTATCCACGATGCTTACATTAAGCCCCTGCGGCTGCTCAACGATCTGGGTTATAATCGTTTGCTGGGATCTCTGAAAATCGCCTTGCCCGGGCTTAAGAGGAACGGCTACGGTGACTTTAAATTGATAAACATGCAAGGCCAAATCAACCGAATATGTTCCTGGCACATTCACATAGGACGCCATGGCATTCCATGGGAGGTGAAAGATTTCGTTGTGTGCAAGCCCGCTGTTAAAAGGATCAAAAAAGATATCATTTCCTAGGGCTTCTTGAAGCGGTCTTATCAATGAAGGGTCATTTTCCACGGAAGCCATAGGTGTCTGAAAATTGACCCTGCCCGAAATGATTTTTGTTCCATCAGGATACCACATATGGATGTTGCCCTTTTTCTCTGCCAAGGCCGCATAACCCGCGGGTAATCCTGATATCCGGACCCTGGAACGGATGATTTGGTCATCTGAAGCATAGGGCGACCAAGGCCTGCCATAGGTATTGGCGCCGGAGAATTCAAAACCGACCTGGACGTTCTCTGCCTTGAGCGGTACGGTCATCAACGGCCGGGGCTTTAAGAAATCAACACCCCAAAAGAATGGCGTTATTGTTAATAAGATTGACCCTATAATCATCAACCCTATACTAAGAGTTGTTTTCCTGGTCAAATATTGATGCGCGATCAGCCCGCCGAAAAAAATAATGCTGATGACCTGGATAAGAATCAACTCTGAATTTCTGTAGCTTTCTACAGATAAAGGTTGGACATAGGGATGTCCCCCTAGATGAGACAGCATGAAAAAAGACATCAATACCATCCCCACGATCCCGACTGTTGTTGTAACACAGATCCAGACAAAAATGACCCGTATATAACCATTCAAATCTTGTACCACAGAAGCCAATAAAACCACCGGAAGGACGGCTGCCCCAGCCTCGAGCACGATCTCGGGGATGGAGAGCAAAATCAAAGGTAATGATATGTGAGCCACTGCCAGAACAGTCAGCGCTGCCAACAGGGGAAAAATCACAAAAAACATCCCAATGAAACAAATCTTCGTGAACAATATCCCTTGCCTGGACATCGGCCTGGTCAACCAGAATGCACTCGTACCAACAACGGGTTCATCGGTAATGATCAGGGGGACCAGGATAAGCAGGAGTACGTATTGCAATGCCGCCTGGAAGAAACAGAAAATCAGGGCCCACTTCCATAAAACAACAGGAATGAGCTCGCCTACAACGATAATCAAACACCATACTGCCAAAAAAGGCGCCATCCTGCGCAGGTCTTTCGCGAAAAGATAGGGAATGAAAATTTTGTCCATGTCCTTGCTCCTTACCTATTGGTCATTTTAAATGTCCCTGCCAAAACCAAGAAAATCTCTTTTAAACTCATGGCAGAGACACTGAGGTGGGTTGCGCCAGGATAGAATCCCCTAAATGTGGCCTCCAGAAGACCCTGGTCCTCGTACATGCTGTCGATGAACTGGACCTTGCGCTGGCTGGCCTGGAAGAACAACCATGTCTGTGGCACTGCCTTTTGAGGCAGTTGGACGTCCTCTTGAAAAACCACCTCCACTTTCCGGAAGCGCTGCAATAAACTATCTGTCTCCTCCTGGATTTTCATCTGTCCCTGGTCAATGATCCCTACCCAATCAGCCAAACGTTCAACTTCATCAATGTCATGGGAAGAAATGAAAATGGTCCAATGCTGCGCTTCCGTGAGTTTAAGAATACCGTCTATAAAATCCTGTCGGACGAGCGGGTCAAGCCCGCTAAAAGGTTCGTCAAAAATAAGCAATCGGGGACGATAAGCTATAGAAGAAACCAGGGCAGCCTTCATACGCATGCCCCGGGAAAGGTTCTTGATGGGCTCATTCAGCGGCAGGTTAAACTGGCTGATGATTTCCTGGCAAAACTGATCGTCCCAGGTGGAATACATGTTTTTGCAGTAAGCCAAAAATTCCCCGATCTTCATCCACTCGG
>CAYZLU010000127.1:0-2846 GCA_964479285.1 uncultured Planctomycetales bacterium
CCCCATGACCATCGGGATATGGTAAATACGGCCAGGTGCCTGGGTCATTTGGTCCATCGTCATAGGACCGTCTGTGGACCCAAAATCAACGGTCTTTGAGGTAATCTGTTTAATGCCGCCGCCTGAACCAATGGCTTGATAATTAAACATGATACCAGGATTGGTCTTGGAATATTCATCAAACCATTTGGTGATGGCGGGATAGATGAATGTTGAACCCGCCCCGTTAATCAGGGTTGAATCTGCAAAGGCAAATGACGTCACCGTAGCCATTGCCACAAAAAGAGCGAGAATCTTTTTCATAATCAAACTCCTTAATTTAAAATCAAGTTTAACCATCCAAGGACAACATCAAGTTAAAATTTAAAATCCAAATCCATTTGGAAAAGATTTTCAGGAGCGGATTTACTAAAAGCCCCAGTACCATAATATTTAAAAACGTTGGTACGGAAATATGACATTACAAACCATACGTTTTTAGCCAAACCAAGGTCAAGCTCGCTGCGCCAACCTTTAGTATCGGTATATCCGGAATAAAAGTCATCATCCGGGAAACAATCCACCCAGGAATCTCTTTCAAGTATTTTATAAAAAGATTGGAGTTTCCAGGTTCCCCAACCATTGATCGCGGAATTTCCCATATACCCACCCATCATCCATGCAGAATTTTGATGGGACGGATCCATGTTCTTAAAATATTCCCCAAAAACTCCTATTTGAGGGACATATAATGGAGAAGGTAAAAATTCCCCAAAAGGATCATTCATCCCTAAATCCACGGCACCGCCTACGAGAGAATAATTGTAATCATATAACGATGCTGAGGTTGAGCTTAGGGTATTACCAGTACTGCTAAGGCTATTGTCCAATAAAACGTGACTGGGATTGCTGAGATTGTAATATGATCCTGCAGCTTTATAATAAACTTTTTCAGTCAGATTACCCTTGATACCATCCTGGGTTATGAATATGTACGGATCAGTCCTCGTACCAGTAGTTGTTGTTGCGGGAGCGTTGTCCTTAAGCACAAAGAATGCGTTTGTGGAAAATGGTGTTATTAAATCATCTAGTTTTTTCTGCAATTGAATGACCCCGCCTTCAGGAGTCAAATCCGGGTCCCAAAGCAAATTTGCGGGTTCCCAAATAGGATTCGCCATTTTACCGCCTGTTAAGGTAACATATTCATTAGGAGTATAGGTGGCCCAGGCCTTGTCAATCGCTATATAAGCTTTTGAAAAAGACCCTGATCCTGTACCTCCATTGCCTCCGAAAGTCAAATTGTTGGAACGGCTATTACCTAAGGTACCGCTGTCCTTACCACCCTCGGTTGCCAGGGTAATACCGACTTTAACCTTATCATTGATCTGGTCTTCAATATTTAATCGGGCACGGATACGTCCGCGGTTCTGTACGAGGTTATTGCCTCCCTGATTAGTACCACCTCCAGGGATCTTCCTGCGGTTGACTTGATCACGCAAACGGAAATCCCCCCCTATTTTAAGACCGTTGATCCAATCTGGAAGCAAACTTTTAAAAGTTGATTTCTGAGATTCTTGTTCATCAGAGGCGATTTCACCCTTGATTTGATTCGCATCTTGATCGGTCAAGATACCCTTGTCCTCTAATTTCTGGATAAGAGCATCCACTGAACTGCCGGCAAAACTCAATCCTTGCCAACTGAAAACCATTCCCGCGGCTAATGTTAAAACAATTTTTTTCATGCATCCTCCTGTTTATACTCTTGTAGAGTTAATTATGTGCATACCGCAGGGGCGGCAGGCCTTAACTTGAGTTTTTAGTGACAGATCAAATATACAATTCAATTGTTAAGAAAATATTAAGGACTGATTAAGAATTTTGATTCAAATCAGCCCTGTATCCAGGTTAAATAAAAGATCAATAATGAATTTAAAAATGCTTGGTGTCATGGATTTATCCCCCTTATTCCTGCTTCGGCCCAATTTCAAACACTAGAATACCGGCCCTATATTAGGGAAAGATAAAGCACAGGTAAAAATTTCGGGGATCAAGTAATAAGGAATTTAAGGATAGTGTCGCGGGTGAGGATGCCGCAGGGATGTTTATAATCATCAACAATGGGGATACAACCGAATTTGAAACGCACCGTGGCCTCAATGGCCTCACGAAGAGAATTATCAGGTTTCATCATGAAAGGCTTGGGATGCATGACTTTCGAAAGCAAGAATTGGCTCAAAGCTTCCTTATCATAATACCAGCCGCCGTCTTCTAAACGCCTGGGGGAGTGTATTTGATACAAATCCCGCTGTGTGATAAGGCCGACAATACTGCCAGCTTCATTGACCACCGGCAAATGCCTCACATCGTATAAAGCAATTTTCTCCTGCACAAGCGCAAAATCATCATTTTCTTTAACTGTAATGACAGGAGAAATCATGATTTCACGCAGCTTGGTGTCCAGCAGGAATTGTTTGATGTCTGATTTATTGACCGTCATAACTCGAGTTTATATCATAAAAAAAACAAAGCAACAAAATATCGAATTATTTTTTGTTTATGTTACTATATTACAAATTACACTACGGGGATTTATGTCAGAACAGATGAATTTAATTTATTGGACGTCGCTGACTGGCATCATCAGCTGTTTGGCCACGGGTTTGGGGGCTGTTCCAGTCCATTTTGTTAAAAATAATTCCAAATTATTGCGTTCTTTTTCTTCTGCTTTTGCCTCGGGAATGATGATCTCAGCCGCGGTATTCTCCCTGGCCCAGGAAGGGATCTCCCTTAAGACCAAATTCCCTTTGGCACCTTATGAAGTCGTCCTGGGACTCTTGCTTGGCGCGGCCTTTTTCTGGTGGACCTCA
>CAYZLU010000127.1:2856-6939 GCA_964479285.1 uncultured Planctomycetales bacterium
ACCCGAGGGCATTGCCATTGGTGTCGGGTTTGCCACAGGCAATTTCCATTTTGGGCTTATTATGGCCATTGCCATCGGTGTGCACAATGTCCCCGAGGGTATTGCTGTCTCTCTCCCTTTAAAGAAGGACGGAGCTTCCACTATGAAGTGTGCTTGGGCTTCCATCTTGACCAGCCTGCCTCAGCCGATCATGGCAGCTCCAGCAGCACTCTTAGGATGGGTTTTTGAACCGGTCCTGGGCATTGGGCTGGGGTTTGCGGGAGGCGCTATGATCTATTTAGTGATGGCGGAAATGCTCCCCGAAGCCATCGAAGAAGGCGGAAAAACACTGGCCGCGTGGGGCGTCATGATAGGATTATGTACCATGTTAATGGTGACCAATCTCATCAATTTGCTCCCAACACCCTAGAAGCCATCCCAAAACCACGATCAAAGCATTCGATGGAAATATTTATTTCTTCTGCATGCCAGGGACAATTGCTTCAGAAACAGCAGGAGCATCTTCGATATTCAAAATTTTCACTTTAAATGTCAGAGGCTTGCCGGCCAAAGGATGGTTAAAATTCAATTCGACCTTGTCCCCTTTGACGGCAGAAATCACGGCAGGAAATTTCGACCCATCTGGAGCAGTGGCTTGCAAAACCATTCCAACCTTAGGCTCCATGTTCGAAGGCAATGAAGACCTGGGAAATTCTTTAAATGCTTTTGGATCCACATCACCATATGCGTCTTTAGCGGACACATTAATGACTTTTTCTTCATTCACATGCATGCCGTTTAACTGGGCTTCCAGACCGGGGATGATATTACGGTTACCCACCACATAAGACAACGGGGTCTTGCATACCGAAGTTTCCATTTCTTTATTGTCAACAGTCAACGTGTAGTCTAATGTGACTTTCTTACCCTGCCCCACCACAGGGTCAGCGGCGTAGGCACAGATATTTAACATCACCATCATTACTGACACAAAACTGACTGTTAAAAACTTTTTCATAAAATGATCTCCTTGTTATAAGTCCATTGTTTAAATCAAAGGCCTGCATTTTAACCCATGATTTCATTTTTGACTATTTATTTCTGCTTTTATCATTACCCCCTGCATCAAAACCTCTTTTTATATTGCACATAAACTTGGGTCTCGGCTGTTGGTTGTGCATCTTGATAGCTTGAATTTGGGTCCCTGCCCTGGTGCAAGACCTCCTGTGAAACGTTTAAGCTCATATGGTCACTGACATCCATTTCTCCATTGATCTTGCGGGAATAATAAACGGTCGTGTCCCCGGGAGGTGCCGGCATTTCGTCCATTTCTACGCCAAGTTTTAAATTATCAGTTAATTTGGTCTTTAGCCCGAGTTGTTGCTCTTCATTCAAATCATTCAGGGAATAATTCAAGAAATCCTGGGCCAATGCCCCGGAAGTGACCCCGTTAAACGGGGAAGTGGACGCAGACCACGCGTTCCCGGTAAAGAGCACACGCAACGCATCCTGGGGCTGCATGGGCGGGTCAGAGCTCACGATCAGTTGTGGGTAACTCAGGACGCCTTGGATCGTCAAATTAATGTCCATGTCTTCCACCTTTGCGCCCATATGGATGTCTATGCCGGGGTTTAAAATATTCCCCTGAAAAATAATCTTACTTGTGCTTAATTCCAAATTTGTATTCCTCACATTGACAAGGCCAGAATTTAAGATCACTTCACCTTTCATGTGAAATTGGTGTGGGGCAGGCAGCAGGGTCAGGTCCACCCTTGAAAAGCCATCTGTCAGGAATATTGATTTATACCTGATGTTGTCTGCTAAGAAAGGGCCACTTACTTTAGGGGAAGACAAGGGCCCTTGGATCGTAACATCAATGTTGGAAATATACCCCTGTAAACTCTTTCTGATGTCCTCGCTGATCCAAAAATGAGTGACCTCATGAATATCCACTGACCTTGCATACAGGTTTCCTTTGATCTCTTCTCCGTGCACTTTTCCGTTAAACACAACAGGATCACAGCCATTGATAAAAATACGGGCATTAAAAATACTTAAATCAGGGTGCGGCAGGTCCCCTAATGAAATGCGCACATCGATCCGTTGAATGCGCAAGAGTGCACCTGGCAGATAGGACAGTCCCTTGATGCTTATATCCTTGAGGATAAAGCCATTTTGAAGGCTGCCTTCATAGTGGCCGATATGCATCAGGCCTACTGAAACAAACTGTTGCTTAAAATAACGCACCAGTATCTTACCGCCCAGTGGCGTCACGATTAAGTAAGCAAAAGCGGCGCTTAAAAGTAATATTATAGAAATCACCGTTAAGCCAATAGCTGTTATGAATCTTATAATCCAATGCATAATTTTGGGATATTAGAAGGCGTGAATGCCTGACATTATCTCAATGATGCCTCGCCTGACCATCATGACCCCGATAGCAGCCAAAAGAAGCATCATCACCTTGGACAAGGCGCGGGAACCAGCGGACCCCAAGCAACGCATGAGGGTGTCGGAAAACACAAAAACAACGCCTACAATGGCAATATTAAGAAATAAAGCAATCAACGTGATCACAAGGCCATGCACGCTCACCAGCATCAATGAAATCGTCAAAACAGCTGGCCCCACGATCAATGGTGTCCCTATAGGGACGGCCCCTAATTCTGAAGCGACACCCCGATAGGTCTTTCCCTGGGTAGTCAAATCCACCATTGCTAGACAAAAAAGAATGACCCCGCCAGCCACCATAAAATCTCCCATGGTGATGCTCAAAAAATGAAAAATGCCCTTGCCCAAAAAAATGAAACCAACAGCCACCAAACTTGCCGTGACTAATGATTGGAAAATGATCGAACGTTTCTCCTGCAGGGTCAATCCCTGGGTCAAAGACGCAAAGACCGGTAAAATACCGATAGGGTCTACGGTAAAAAACATGGGGATAAAGACAAGCAGGATATCATTTAACATAAAGTTGTGGACCAGCGTTAATTAGTTTGCGGCCAATGGACGTATCCGTAAAAAGCTTGAAGTTCTCGATGAACATCCCCGCGAGTCTGTTAAGCGTGGTATCATAGGCATTTTTATCGGCCCATAAAAGGCGCGGATTTAATGTTTTATCATCCACGCCGTCAACATGTTTGGGTATCTGAAAATTAAAAACCGGTGCGACCTCAAAACCACCCTGGTCAATACTCCCATCTAAAATGGCATCCACCGCCAAACGGTTATCTTTTAAAGGAATTCGATGTCCATCACCATAAGGACCCGCGATCCAGCCGGTATTAATAAGATAGGCGCAAGTATGATGCTCCTGCATTTTCTTAGCTAAAATCTCTGCGTACACCGTGGGATGCACCATCAAAAATGCCTTGCCGAAACAGGCAGAAAAAGTAGCTTGTGGTTCTTTGACACCCAATTCCGTACCTGCGACCTTGGCCGTGTAGCCGCTTAAATAATGATACATGGCCTGCTCCCTGGTCAACTTGGACACTGGCGGAAGCACCCCGTATGCATCACAGGCCAAAAAAATAATTTTGGAGGGATGGCCGCCCTTGGAGAGTGGCTTGACGATGTTTTCAATATGGTCGATCGGATAGGAAACACGGGTATTTTCTGTTTTCCGGGCAGAGGCAAAATCAATGCGGCCTTGCCCATCAATGTCCACATTTTCAAGCAAGGCATTACGCTTGATGGCAGCGTACACCTCTTTTTCACGATCAGGCGTCAATCCAATGCATTTAGCATAACACCCGCCTTCAAAATTAAACACACCATCCTTGTCCCAACCGTGCTCATCGTCCCCAATCAGGGCGCGTTTGGGATCAGTGGACAAGGTGGTTTTGCCGGTGCCTGAAAGGCCGAAAAACAAAGCCGTATCTTTATTTACCCCCATGTTCGCCGAACAATGGAAAGACCCAACACCTTTTAAAGGTAAAAAATAATTCATGATCGAAAAGATGCCTTTTTTCATCTCCCCGCCGTACCATGTGCCGCCAATGACCGTCATGCGTTCGGTCATGTTAAAGGCCACGAACACCTCTGACCGCAACCCATATTTGGCAAAATCAGCGCATGTCGTCTTGCAGGCATTTAAAATTGTCC
>CAYZLU010000128.1:0-6916 GCA_964479285.1 uncultured Planctomycetales bacterium
AGCCACACGTATCCGTCCGGTCCTTTGACCAACCGCCGGTCATAAGACGACACACCGGAAAATGCTGTTGCCCCCAGTCCCTTGACCCAAAGTGTTTCTCCGGTCAGGATGTTGGCCTTGAAATATTGCTGCGAATCCGTCAGGCCAATCACCGTCCCCAGCTCTACTTCGACGATCTTGTCCAAGCTGATATTGTTGGGGACGGGATTAAAGGTCCTTTCGATCTGCTTGGTGGCCACATCGAGGACAAATAACCGGCCCGCGACCTTGTTTAGATCGCTGCTGCTATAAACGATCTTTGTCCCGCCGTTTACGGCCAGCACATCCCTGACATCATCATTAAGAAATGGCGCACGTAGGCCGTTGCTTGTACCGGAAACAGGGTCATACCAACCCAAGCCTCCTCCATTGGAGTCGCGCTCATGATGGACCCCAATATAAATAAACCCGTCCATGCCGATGCTGCTGTAATAATTATATTTGCCGGCCCATGCCCCGGCTGAATCCCCTCCGCTTAGTGTCAAAAGATAAGGGTTCACCGAGTTTAAAGAGACATCCGGGGTCGAGCCAGACAGCGTCCATGCTTTGGTGGTACCATATCTTAATGTCGAAGAAGGATACCCGGAGAAGTAAATGGTATTCCCGTCAAAGGTGGCGTCATAAAGACTGCGCGTGGGATAACCAAGCCCCTGGATGGTGTTAGATTGGGTATCATAACTAAACACCAGGCCGTAGTCTGAGGCCCATCCCAGTAATTTACCGCTGTTGCCAGGCCACGCGTATAAGCGTTTAATGGTGCTGGGCGCCAGGGACAATCCAGTCACAGAGACGCTCTGCCAGGGATTTGAGTCGGTCTGCAAGCTGATGATGGCAGTATCATTGTTGCTGCTATTAGGTTCAGCATTGTCCAAATTGATCTGGGTATGAAAAATAGACGAAAAAGCAGACTGATCATCAATGGTATTGCCATGGGCATACCAGGCGGCCTGGGCCGGTGGTTGGGACACTTCCACAGGCACGCCATTAGTCAGTTTATAGGTCTTTGTTTTCCATGACTGCGTTGCGCTGTTTCTTGTGTAATACCATTCCCCGTCGCTGCCTCTGGAAACCGTTCCGCCGGAATCTCCCTGGTCTGCCCAGTATAAGGTGATGGGATTGGACGTCGCCTGGGTATCATAGACCGCCAAATACCAGGGCAATTCCCCAAGGCCGACATACAGATACCGTGCATCCGCGCCCAGGGTATAGGCGTACTGCTCTGAGCCGTTAAATGCAGGATCAATAATGCCCAAATCCTGCCAAGTATCGGTGCGCGGATCATATCTTTCAACGCCGGCCCCTTTGGACTGGGCCGAGGTGATTTCCCCTATGTAAATCCAGCCGTCATCGCCTTCTTCACAATACTGCGCGCCCTTGTAGTGCAGGCTGTGGACATACCTGCTGGCACCCGTCGCGGGGTCAAACTCGCTCATACTTCCCGGATCGCTGCTGGCCATATAAAATTTGTCGTTGGCCGGATAAAACACATGGCATTGCGGTCCTGGCCTGCCCATATTATTTTGAAAAACCCCGCTTAGGAGCTTGCCGTTCTCCACATCGATGTCCACGACATTCATGGGCCTTTGACCGAAGGTGTCGT
The DNA here is from genome assembly GCA_964479285.1 of uncultured Planctomycetales bacterium. GTDB lineage: Bacteria > Omnitrophota > Gorgyraeia > Zapsychrales > Fredricksoniimonadaceae > JABDGZ01. The sequence continues at coordinate 1,640 of CAYZLU010000128.1, forward strand.
AATACAATTGCAAGTGCCGGTGACTGTCATTAGTGGTGTACATAACCTGGTGTTCCTGCGTATTGGTTTGCAGGGGGATTCCTAGATCAATGATGCTGTATGGCCCGGAAGAGAGCGCATAGTTTGAAAAAACCACGGATATGCCATGGTTTGTTGTTATATTACTTAAAGTGTAGGTATTGTTTGTTAAGGTCACTTCCTTGCCATCGACTGTAACAATGGCCGTGTATCCGGTATTTGGTGTTAGCGTAAATAGCTGGCTTGCTCCATAATTGACTGTTATGGTCCCTGAAGGACTGATCGTCCCGCCTGCACCGGCACTGGCGGTGATGGTCTCGGTCTGTAAGGTAAAACTGGCTTCCACGGCGTGCGCTGCTGTCACATCATTTAACGTATACGTGTTATTGGTCAATGACACGGCCTGACCATCCACCGTCAAGCTGGCGGTATAACCCACGTTAGGCGTGACAGTAAAGGTCTGGCTTGCCCCATAATTGATTGTGACGTTTCCCGAAGGACTGATCATCCCGCCTGTCCCAGCTCCAACTGTCAATGTGAATGTTTGCTGTGTAAAATTCGCGGTCACGGAAGTATTGGTATTTACAGTGACCATACAAGGACTGGTTGTCCCTGTGCATGTCCCCGCGGGTGAGCTGGTAATGGTCCATCCGCTGAAACTTGAACCATTGGCAGCTGTCGCTGTCAAGGTCACTGAAGTCCCGGCATTAACATTGGCGCTGCAGGTGGAAGCTCCGGGATTTACCCCGCAATTGATGATATTATTGGAAGAGACAGTCCCGTACACCATCCCAAAGCCCGTTCCGGCGGTGGAAACACCCAAAGAATTAGGTGTTTGATTGGCATTTTTCTTGATCAGCACAAAAACACCAAAGGCGGGAAAGGTGTTTGGTCCAAGCGCTGTGGCATATCCAATCGGCAGGGCCACTGTATGGCCGGAAGCCGCCATGGGAACATTTAAACTGCTGCCGTCAAATTGCCCGGTGGCCACGTCGTTAAAATAGTCCAGAACACTATGGAGCTCATAATTATCACCCTTTGACAAAATTTGGGAAACATAAGGCCCAAGATCAACGGTGCCCGCTTGCCCCCAATTGTAGATGGCAATATTCGCCCGGTTTGCGTCATACTTATTGGGCAATACAACCACTTTTAAGGTGTTAGGAGCTGTTGGAATCAAAGTGCCGTCCGTGTCAAACCCTAAATCTTGCTGCCATGAATTTGATTTGCAGGTGCCCCAGCCATAACCTTTACTGCTGCTGTTAAACCAATATTCACAGCCAGTATTCGGGCTGATAGCAAATTGCCAGTAAGGGCTGGAATTGTCTGGTTGATAATAAATATTTTTGCTAAATGAATAATCACTCAATTGATTATTGGTACCGTTCAAGGTTAAACTGATGTCTGCCCCTGCTCCCCAAAATGTATTGCCTACCACGCTCACATTCTTTGATAATTGCAAATCAATCCCGTCAGGAAAATAATTATTGGTGATTTGTATCCCGGTATTGTCCGGGTCTGAATAACCGAGCCTGGGAGGGTAGTTATAGGTGTAATTATTATTCAGGACAAGATTATTGATGGGGCCTATGCCGCCGAATAAAATCTCCCCATTCATCCAAATATTATTTTGCCAGGTCATATTATTTAAAAACGCGTTACCTGAGCCATACATTTGCAAATCTTTATAAAAATTATGGAGCACTATCATGGAATCAAACATTTTATTACCCGTCTTATTCTGGACATACATCCCGGGGCCATGCCATCTGTCCGAGGCTATCCACCCGTTATTGTAAATGATATCCCCATAATCTTCCGAGTCAGGCGCGTTACTCCACGTGGCAAGCCCTTGCCCAGTATCGTGAATCACCAGATTGATGGTTTTTGTCCCCGCCCCCTCGACTTCCACCCCTGTCGTTGAAGAAATGTCGAATTCACTGTTGGATCCGGGGTATTGACTGATGCGTTTAGTGCTGGAATCCATGACTTCAAACCCCTGAAACCAGGTATATTGCCCATAAATTTCAAGTGTTACGCCCCAAAGAAAAATATTGATACCTTGAGCATGGGCTGGACATGGCGCGTTATTACAGCTCCCCTGGTAGCCGCGCACAACCGACAGGGACGTAGCGTTGATGATCTTGGAAATCTGGACCTGCTCTTGGTCTATCATCAATTCGTTGACCAATGATATGCCCAAAGTCGATGGCACTGTAATGGTCGTGATACCACCAATCGTAGCTGCAGGCATATTACTTAGCAAGGTGGAGTTAAAATTACCGTCCAGTACAGGCCATTCATTAGAGTAAGCCATCACCTTGATAGGATTTTGGGTCGTGCCTGACAAACGACTGACAAACTTGCCTGTGTAGGTCCCGCCCCGCAACCAGATAGTGTCACCAGGTTTGACCGCCGCAGGCTGGCTTAACGCTGTTTGCAAATCCCAGGGTTTTGTAATGCTTCCATCACCGGAAGAAGTACCTGTGGGTGCCGCGTAATATTGTGAAGCGAAAGATGCGGTAGTAAGGATGAAGACTAGAGCAGTTGTAAGTATAGTTATATTTTTCATGGCAGTCAGGCTGTCCCTCCTTAATAAGGACCCTTTAACTTTGCGCCCTCATCTTACAATGAGTTTGCCTTTTTCAATTTAAGTATACCTGACAAATGGTCAATAGGCAAAGCAGGAGACCTGCGGATCTGCGGATCAAAGAAAATGGTCAAGATCATACCGTATTCCCCTTTTCTTTTGAAACTAACTATACGATGTCGATGCCATTGGGCCATTTGGTTTGCGTGGAGGCTGTGTTTATGGTGAGATTGTGCGTGATAGCCTAGCTTTCTAAGTCCTTGATCTTGAACTGCGACGATGCCATTTGCATATCCACTGTGATCAGTTCATTGATCACCGAAGACATGTCCGTCTTGCGTTGACGCGCCAATCGAGAGACAAACGATAAATTCACTGAATTCAAATAGACTGGCATACTCAACTTCGCACTTTTGCAGAAAATATCCGGATCAAAATTCTCCCTTCAAGCGCTTCTCGAAATGTATGATGAACAACACAAATACAGATTGTCCATTCTTATACGCCCCTGACAGGGAGCCGTTGAAAGGTATGGACTGCAATACTTACATTATCGATTTTTAATCACAAAAGATCAATAAACTCTTCTATGCTTAAACCGGAATCTCTAAGTAATTTACGAAGCAACCCGCGACCTAACTGTTTATGGCGTGGAATGGATAAAGGTTGTTTGCCTGAATCAGTCAAATGATGCATCCGAATATGGCTACCGCGCTGACGAATCAACTTGATACCCAAGCTTCTCAAAACACTTTATCGCCTGGTCTCCGGACAAAAGAGGCAGTCTAGACATAAGTTAATGTATGAAAACTTATTTCCTGAGGATGGAATTCATGCAAAATTTCCTGATTTTCTTTCTCTTCCAGGCAAATATCAATGACCTCACGTATATTTTTTAATGCTTCATCCAATGTTTTTCCCTGGGTGTAGCAACCAGAAAAGACAGGGCACTCCACCACATAAAAACCATCTTCATCTTTTTCAACCACAATCGGCAAATTATGTTTCTTTTTCATATTCATTACCTCCACGCTTTAATTATAGCATATTTCCCTTATGCTTTATGAATTTTTGCCCTAAATCTTGTCAACCAGTTGGCGTTGTCTGTACTCATCGTCGTATTCGATGTCGATGCTATTGTGGCATTTTGGTTTGGGCGGAGATTGTGGGTGGCGGCGTGGCCTTTCTAAGTCCTTAATCTTGTAGCAACGGGTGCCGATGCCGTTTGGAAGCGTAATCGTCCGTCTCACTTGACGTACCATTTTCTCTATCAACTGTTAACGCATGACCTGCGCCAATCGCATATCTACAGTGATCAGTTCATTGACCACCGAAGACATGTCCGTCTTGCGTTGACGCGCCAATCGAGAGACAAACGATAAATTCACTGAATTCAAATAGACTGGCATACTCAACTTCGCGCTTTTATCGAAAAACTTGCCTCTTTGGGCTGTAGAAAAATCGTACTCTTTTTTCATAGACTTATTTCTCCCGATATTGCTGTTGTTCTTTTTTGGTTGCTTTACGAGCAGAAAATATCCGAATCAAAATTCTCTCTTCAAACGCTTCTCGAAATGTATGATGAACAACACAAATACACATTGTCCCTATCATGCCCATAGTAATCCATCTCTCTTCGGCTTCATCATATTTTGTATCAAATAAAGTCAACGCCCCTGGGTCCTTGAATACAGTTGCTGCATCCTCAAAACGAACACCGTGCTTTCGCTCATTAATTCTTGCCTTAATAGGGTCCCATTCAAAATTATACTCCATCGAGTCCTTTTAAAATTTAAATCTTCTTGCGTTTGCGACGTCTAATTGACTTAAGTTTAACACACCTATTTTACCAGGTAAAGTTCAAAATCATGGTTAAATAATCGACCAGTTGGCGTTGTCGGAGCAGACGTCGATGGACTGGTAATTAGTGCTGATGGTGAGGCTGCTGTTGCCATCAATGGTTTGCGCAGAGGTCGTGTTTATGGTGAGATTATGGGTGGCGGCCTGGCCTTTCCAGTCCTTGATCTTGTAGCAGCGCCCACCAATGCCGACAGCAGTGGGCAGGGTGATGGCAAAGGCACCACCCGAGGTGTCTGCGTAAACAAGGTAATACGAATTGTCCAGGGTCGTGGTTGTCGTGACATTCTTGTACGCCCCTGACAAGGAGCCGTTGAACACAAAGGTGGAGTTAGGTATCCAGGTGCCGATGCCCACATTACCGCTCATGACGGTCAAGGAGGATGTGCTGGTCAACGAGGTGCCAATACCTACAGATCCGCCTCCCAGGACCCTGACAGTTCCTTGCACATCCAGCCTCTGACCCGGCCATTGGGAGCCGATACCCAGGTTACCGGAAATGGTACCGATGCCGACGTTTCCAATGGCGGTTTCAATGGCACGAAAATCAGTTGCGGAAGTTAATGTCGGGTTGACAAATAGACCACGAGTGATTCCGCTTGATGTTCCAGTTTGATTAATTGTATCAATAATAGCTAATATTGAATAATTATACGCACCCGATGAAGGAGTAAAAGCAGACGACGTAGCAATAAATTCACCGTTTGCCGAACTGAGTGCCGTTATATTGTTATCAGTCCCAAAGGAAAAGAAATCACTTGTGGATCCCCCATCATCCCCATAATGTGTAAATCCAGAATTATGTCCTGGAT
>CAYZLU010000129.1:0-6902 GCA_964479285.1 uncultured Planctomycetales bacterium
TGGCGCCACGTATTGGTATCCTGATCCATAACCTGTGCTGCTCACGTTGTTCACTATGACTGGCAGGCCGTGGGGTCTTTTCTGGCTCAATGCGAGTAAGCCGCCTGTGCTTAGGCTTAGGTTCAATTTGCCGTCTTTCCCTATAGAATACTTCTTCAATATGGCGTGGCCGCCTCCCAGTTGATCAACTCCTTTATTAAAGTGGACGCCTTTTTGGACGTGTCCCTTGGAATCAACGGTGATGCTTTGGGTCCTCAGCTTTATTTGTGTCCAATTTTTATTGGCCAATCTCACGGTGACAACGATCGGCAGCTCCTCGGCCACCCCCAGCAGGTTCATCTTCCCGAGCCAGGCTGCCTTTATTCCTTTGGGCGCGTATAATTCCTGGTTTTTATTGAAATAAAAATTCCGGCCAAGCAAGATGCCCAGTCCTACATTTCTGCCTCCGTCCTTGATATCGAATAACGGGACCTTATCCAAGCCCTTGGCAAAGGTCAGGTGGGTGTCCGCGTAATTCTGGAACATGGTGCCGGACAAGAGGCTGCTCATGCCGCTGACTGTCAACTGCACGTCTCCTTTTTCCAAAATATAACCGTCGTGGTCCTGATAAAATTTCACATTATGGGACGGCAATTTTTCATCAGTCTTATCTTTACCGTGCGATGTGTTTAGGATTTTGTTGATAATGTCCTGGGACACTTTTTCTCCCGCGTAATAAACCTTTGATTTGCCGTGGCCCAGATCAACTCTATGCGTTTCCTTCAACCTTCCATTCTGGTCCACGATCATATCAGCCACTGGCTGTACCCCTGCCAGTGCCATAAAATTATCCGTATATAAATTGTCGAACTTCAATTGGCCATTAGACACAATGTAATCCGGATGCGCGCTGTCTTTGTGCTTCTTCCATTGTGCCAATCCTCCGAAAAGCTGGTTAATTCCTTGGGCTTCATCAATGACCACGCCTTTTTGGATGCGCCCTAACGAATCAATGGTTATGTTTCTTATATGTTCCCATTGTTGCGTATACCCTTTACTCCCCGGCAGCTTCCCTGTCTGCACAGCCGTTAATCCCGTCGGCCCCACTGCAAAAAGATTTATTTTCCCTAATTTATTCCCATCCATTCCCTGAGGTGTCACTAAAGCTTGGTTCTTGCCCAGATAATAATTCTTTCCTTCCACCAGGGTCCCTTTTCCGACAAGTTTTCCATATACATTCTTGACATCAAACAGTTGGGCTTCTTTGAGATTTCCGAAAAACATCACATGGGTGTTTGAGTAATCCTGTAACACGGTCCCATACCCCAAACTGTTAATATGACTTACGACAAGCTCTATATTTCCGTTTTCTATAATGTTGCCGTGCCCATCAGGGGCAAACACTAAATTCTTGAATGGTGTCTGCACTTTCCCCTCAATCATATCCAATTCATTCTGGGTTACCGACATATTTTTGCTATAGTGGGCTATGGTGCCATTGGACAAAACAACATCATGGTCCTCGGAGAGCACCTTCTTCATGACTAATTTAGGATTCTGGATCATATTCAATTCATCCGGTGTTACTATTTGTCCTTTTGCATAACGGACATGGGCGTTATTGGACAAAACAACATCATGGTCCTCGGTCAGCAATTTTCCCCCATTTAGTTGAGCAATGATTGCGCTGGCCATCTCTTTTGTTATTATGGTACCCGCTTTGAGAGAGCCTATGGGCCTCTCAAGGACATAGGTTTGGTCTAGGATTTTGTACGCCTGGGCTTGTGTTATTTCAGTGTTCTTATTCACTGTTACCTTCTTGCCCTGGGCATTGATGTACGTTACGGTTTTATTCACCACCAATTGGCCATTTTGATTCTTGTGCATGAGCGATTTTGCATCTTCATGAACAATCGGCAAAGGCCCGTCATTGATCTGCATTCCTTTTATTCCAAAGAAGGTATTATTGGTAAACAAATTGCCGAATCTCAGCTGTCCGCCTTCGATCTTGTAATCCATATTGTTAATATTTTGCAAAGCATGATGAGGATCTAGCGGGTCTAATTGGTCCTTCCATGCAGCTGTCGCGCCTAAAACCTGTCGTATGCCCTTTGTTGTATCAATCTCCGCGTTGAGCACATTGCCATTGGAATCAAGCGTTATGTCGCGGGCCTGCTCCTGTATTTGAGTATATCCGTTATTATTTTTCTTTGAGGAATCCACATTTGATTCGCCTGTCTCCACTAACGACACGCCATCGAGCCCCGTGGCATGCAGATTGATTTTCCCTAATTTTGTCACATCCATTCCTGTGGGTGTAAATAAACTCCCGCTTTTGTCAAAATTAAAATCCTTGCCGATCAATGTCCCTGTCCCGACGTCTCTGTTTCCTTTCTTTATCTCAAACAAAGGTACGCTATTTAATTGCCCTGCCAAGGCCACATGGGTATCTTTATAATTTTGTACCGCTGCCCCAGACGCCATGCTATTCATATTTACAATAAACTGAGCATCTCCTGTATTTTCAATGTCTCCGTTGATATTCTCATACATTGTTAAGTTATGCGTTGGGCGTTGTAGTTTTGGCCCTAAAATCATGTTCAATTCATCCTGTGTCACCGCATCGCCTTGTTTGTAATGTACTACTGTGCCATTGGCCAGGGTAATGTCATGGGCCTGTTTGAGATTCTTTTTCACCTCTTGTTTCGTAGACAAAATTAAGTCCAGTTCATCCTGGGACACAAGATCACCTGCTTTGTAATGTACTGGTATGCGATTGGCCAACAGAATGTCATGCTCCTGGCTGAGTTTCCGTTCTTCCCGTGGGGCTAAAATTATATTCACATCATGCTGGGTAACTATTTCCCCCTTGCTATAATGTACTTTTTTGCCATTGAACGTGCCGTCAAAATCCTGGTTAAGTCTCCAGCTGCCCGCCGCATCACGACTCGCTATCATCGACGCATCAGGCGTAATCCCTAAGCCCGCCAATAGGTCATAGGAGGCCACGTTCAGGTTCCATTCCCCATTTGATTTGATTTTAACAGTTGTCGAATTTGTGATTTGGCCATACCTTCCGTTAGCATCTGTTAGGCCCATATCTGCCAGTATGATCTTATTTTCAATATCATTACCGTTGGGAAACTTTGTTACTCCGCCATTGCTATATTGCATCTGCATAAATTTGAAAGGTAAGGTGACTTCTTCCCCACCGGTTGTTTTATACGCCACCGTCCCTGTCATTCCTTTAGGACTAATGGCCTGATCGTTCACGGGTGTTTTGTAGAGCAGGCCATTTTCATTAAAATTAAATACACGGCCGCCCGCCTGATACGCGCCAGTAGGCTGGAAGTCCTTGTCTAACTGCACGCCATAGGTGGCCCAGAAATTTCCTGTATTATTAGTCAGTTTCTCATTTCTAAAATCACCAGACAGTCCGACGCTCCCTGAATTAGGAGAAGGAATTGAAACATTCACTGTTTGCTGGCCGTTGGCATAGATAACGTGGTCGCTATTCTGCGTCAAGACCGGTCCATTTCTGAAGTTCTCTGTAGGTTGAGACTGTTGGGACATGGCCCAAATCTTATCAAAATTACTCCCTGCCATTTCTGGTGGCCTGCTTATGGGCATGCCTTCATTTTGTTTTAAACTCACTCCTCCTTTCGAAGGAGTCTCTTCGTAAACACCTTTTTTAATTAAGCCATCTAATATCTTGGCTCCGTTCTTGTCAGCTTGAGAAAATTCTGATTTCGCAACTATCTCAGATTGGTCGTCGGCCCTATATTTAGAACCGGCATCAGGTAATAATGAAAGAAGGGAATTGGTGATGTGAAGCTGCTGGGTCTCTTGTACTGGACCTGAATATCCTAAATTTATTCGAACACGAAGAGGAGGCAAGGGAGCATTGGGCAATAAACCTGCTGCTTTTATTTGGGCGCCAGGTTCGAATGTTCTCTCAAGGACCAAGGGGTTATTGCCCTTAAACGAAATGAATGATTGCCCTGTTGTGGGGTCTATGCCTGAAGTTAGTTCCGTTGGGTTGCCGCCAGGAATTGAAAGCCCTCCAACGTTAAAATATAGATGTTGGATGGCATTGCCTCTGCCTTCATCACGGTAACTTACATCTGTTAAATTGGCATCCCCGGGAATGACAGAATCAGGCCCCAAAGCCAGGAAATCTGAGGCTTTCGCGTTAATGTTTTGCCATCCATAGACAATCCTGTCTCCCGATGTAGTCGTATCCTGGGCCGAGATTGTAGTAATGCCATTTTTGTCGATATCCACTGTATGGCCGCTAAGAGATTCAAGGGTCTTGCCTTCTTTGTCTACTGCTTGGGCGGCGATGACCTTCCCTATGGATTCAATGGGTGGTACGCCTCCGTGTAGCTCATAAGGATACGAGTTGTTTTGAATAGCAGAAACAAAAGCATCTGCTGGTGACCATGCTTTCTCTCCATCGACAAAGGTATGCTCCCCTTCAAAGCTGGGTTGAAGTGTGGCGCCAATTTGATCGGCACTGTTTACGCCATTGGCTTGTATGTCGCCTATATGGGCTGTTGGGCTGACCACATCGTTGCTGTATAAAAATTCTCCCCATCTTTGGGTGTTATACCTAGCATCATTCTTCTCCTGGGTTTCGCTGCCGCTGCCAGAAGGCTGAAGAGGTCCGGAGGCATAATAATAGGACTCCCCATTATTAGCGAGTATCTTTCCTTCATTGTCTATGGTGACTGCTGCCAGTTTATGAGAGCCTCCATTGACATTTGTATTAAGGTAGGCATTCTGTGAAGGGTTCAATGTCTTGTCCCAAGAAAAAGGATTCATTCTCTTGTCCAAAGAATATGAAGCATAATCTCCACCGGAAAGTATCAGCATGCCATGGGTAAAACCATCGGCAGTACCGCTAAAAGACTTTATCATGGGATTCTTTATGTTTATTGAACTGACCCCCCAATAAGTCTCCGGCCGTTCGGCTGTGCTCAACGCGCTGACTGAATTATTGGGACCAAATTGTACCCCCGCGCCATAAAAAGTATTCTGGTCATTGAATAAATGAATTCCCTGGCTTGGATCATAGGTAAAGGTGCTCTGGTCGCCGAATAAATTAATCTCTACTGGTTTTAATTTACCTTTACTTGAAAGCTTGCCCTTTGAGAGATTGTCTTGCAAATCTAAATGATACAACAGCGAATTAGTGCTTGATATTATTTTAGGAGGCCGGGCGGCAATGGTCTTTCCGAAAAACATTATGGCCCCATTAGAGAAGTTATTCCCCACAATTGGCCCGTTATAAACATACCCTTTTTGACTGGATGCTGACTGAAAATCAAAGTCTGTCAGAAGCCATTCCGTTGTTCCGTTGAGAAGAACTTTGTTCTTTACGGGATTGCCGTTCACGGGATCAATCCTGTCAAGGATAGCAGACGAGTGTGAATAAAGGCCTTCGTAGCCCGTGGCCGGAGCTTCATTTCCCAGCGGGGTCGATGAATTTCCATTAGCATCAAGAGGGGAATTATCATACGCTGTGCCTTGCGCGATCATAACTGGGTATCCTGCGCGTATGCCGCCAGTATAGATGTTAGCTTGTGCCCTAGGGGCATTTTCCGGCTCACCACCAATGGGCTGCATTACAAAATTCTTGCCAGGCAACTCTTTGCGGGTACCCTTTGCGAAGAAAACAACCGGGGTCAAATTAACATCATCTCCGTTAGAGAGGATGGCCAATAAGCCTGATCCGGATGCGTTATACATTTTATTGTCTGTTTTGCCTGAGAAACCTGCAAAACCTGTGACCGGTAATAAAATCCCTCCTTGAGATTTATAAACATCTCCCCCTGACATCCAATAATTCATTAAAGCAATGGGATCAGAGGTATCTATTCCTGCATTCTTTAAAACAGCAATCCCATTCTTTTTAACATACTGTGGTGGTGTCGCCCCCTGTACCTGGGAAGGAGATGACTGTTCTTCCGGCGTCAGTGTGTCTTCCGTTGCTGGTTTTGATTCAAATCCAGTCTTTGATACAAACTGGATACCAGCCCCGCGTTCGAAAGTCAGACCATCTTCTAAAAATGTGTTGCTGCCACCGCGTAGCGGCCCTGTCTGTACGACAGAACTGGGTATTGTTATGCCGCTCTGTATGCCGTAATCTGTTGAGTCAGAATTGTCTGGAAATGGCATGACCGGTGATTGCCCCAAAAGTTTCCATATGGTTTGCTTAATAGGCGTCCCATTAACCGCGACTGGTGCATTACCTGCATCGGCAATGCCGACCAGGGCAGGATCAAGAGGTTTAGCATCTGGGGAAGCCATTAGGCTGATCGAATGCGGAATTCCCTTTGAATTGATACCTTCAAAAGTCCTGTTTAGACCCACCCGGCCAACAATTACCTTTCCATTTATTATCGTATGGGTAAATAACGGCAGCCATGTGAGTAGTGCCTGTCTTTTGTGGTCATCCACAATAATACGTCGTTTCCCATCCTGGTCCGTTGGATCATTTTTTAAATAGCCCACACCCGCCCCTATGGAATGCCAGTTCCCATCAGTACCCCTCGCCTCAACTGCTATGGGATTTCCACTAGAATCTACCACTAATTTCCCATTTCGATCTTTTTCATATATCACCGGCAGGACATCAGCTAATATTTTATTCCCATTCGCATCTACCATTGGGTCCCCATTGGCGTCCATTTTATATATGTCAAGATCATAGGTTTGAGCATCAAAGTAATGGTGTAATTCTGCTTCTACTCCGAGCCAATTGATGCTGCTGGTGACGGCGGCGTTTTGCAGTTGGCTGTTAATGTACCCAGGGGTGATGCCTGTTGTTCCTATCATGCGAGATTCAAGCATGGAAAGGATAAACTGGTTTTGTAATGTGCTGAGGGACGCCGCCTTTATTACTGGGCCGGCCGTGATCA
>CAYZLU010000130.1:0-6876 GCA_964479285.1 uncultured Planctomycetales bacterium
GTCGGTGGAGCAGTCACCATGTCCGCCCTCGCTAAAACACTTGGAATAGACATGGCTCCTGGCAACGAAGGTGAATTAAAATTAGCAGACTGGTGCCAGAGGCACTTTACAAAACCTTTTAATGGCGGTGAGGTCATCCCAGGCAACGGCTTTCAAATCACCGTCAGAAAGCTTAGAAGAAAGAAAATCAGCGAAGCATTTATTACAAAAAGCCCTTAATCATTGCCTCGCTTGAAGTGACGCATAGGCATCCATCACATCACTGATATTATCATAAAACGCATCTTTTCCGATCAATCCGGTGATCCCGTACCGGTCGAGTTCGACCAGGACGGGGTCAGTCACATTGGCCCAGACAAGCCGGGTCCCCCTGTCCTTTAAAATTCCATGGATCTCGCGTAAGGTTTCTGCTGCTGAAAAATCCACATCAGCCACCGCCGAGGCGTCAACGCAAAGCCAAGCCAAAGGCGGTTTTGCCCCATCGACAAGGCCTATCATCTGATCAAAAAGCTGCTGCGCATTGGCGTAGTAAATGGTGTGCGCGAACCGGTACAACAAAAGCCCAGGCTTGACCTGCTGGGGCGCGGTCACCGGTAAAAGCCGCCAGGCACCTGTCGCCTGGTCAATCATCAGAACGACATTCTGCGAGCGGTAACTGCGCCGCACATGCTCGATGAGGGAAAGCACCATCGCAATGACTATTCCCTGCTCGACACCAACGAAGACAACCACGATGGCCGTCGTGAGAGCTACCCAAAATTCTGGCGGACGTTGCCGCCAAAGCTTCTGCATTCCTCCAATATCAATCAATTCGATACCGATAAAAAAGACCACAGAGGCAAGAACAGAGTTAGGCAAATTAGATAAAAGGCCAGTAAAAAACAACAGGACCAGAAAAACAATCAAGCTTGTGATAAGCTGGGATAACTGGCTTCTGCCGCCGGCACTATCGACGATCTGGGTCTTTGTCGGGCTTCCGTTAACGACAAATGTACCAGATAATGCCGCGCCGACATTGGCCATCCCGAGACCGACCAAATCGATGTTCTCATTAAAAGGCTCGTCGTATCGCGCGGCATATGCCCTTGACGTTGCAGCACTTTGGGCGAGGATGACAATAAACATTGAGAAAGCCGTTGGGATCATTTTCATCACGAGGGCATATGACCAATGAATGTCCGGCATACCGATTGAAGGCAAACCTCTAGGGACTTCACCCAGCATGTGGACACCGAATGCTTTAAAATCAAATATCCTGCTGACAATGATGGCCCCAACAACTGCAATGAGGGCCCCTGGGAACTTTAGGGAAATTTTCTTCGACCCCAAAATCACCCCGATCACAGCGACTGATATCGCCAGATCGTAGGGACCCGTCCGGCCATCTTGAAGACCCAACATGCCAGGGACCTCACCCATGGCAATATGGATGCCGACCCCTGTCAAAAAACCGATCAAAACGGTCCTTGACAGAAAATCCGCCATAAAACTCAAACCTATAAGGCGGGCAAGAAACAAAAAACAGGCGGACATTAATGCCAAGACCCCCGCAAGGGCCACATATTCATGAGAACCCGTTGCAGCGGTCCCGGCCAAAGCTGCTGCGAGAATGGCTGCAGTGGCTGAATCAGCACCAACGACTAAATGCCTCGATGAACCAAATATGGCATAAAGAACCATTGGGACAAGTAAAGTATATATCCCTGTGATGACCGGAGTGCCGGCGATCTTTGTGTAGCCCATCACTTCAGGGACCGCAAGGGCTGCCAGGGCCATCCCAGCAAACACTTCAGTTGAGATCCCCGGGCCTTTGATTGGAAGTATCCCCTGAAAAAGAGGGAAACGTTGCGACGGTGTGTCCATCCTGGCACCCCCTAATTATTTCGAGGCAATCTTTAATATTCAATTCCCGGCTGGGCCTTGATCCCTTGTTGATATGGATGTTTGATGCATTTCATTTCTGTGACTAAATCCGCCACTTCAATTAATTCCTCCGGGGCCCCATTTCCCGTCAAAATAACATGCTTTAACGGCGGCTTATTCTTAAGCTTGGCGACCACTTCTTTTACATCCAAGAAATTATATTTCATCACATAATTAATCTCATCAAAAATGACCAAGAAATATTGCTCGTCATCAAGCATGTCACAGCATTGCTTCCACGCTTTTTGCGCCATTTGCACATCTTCTTCAAAATTCTGGGTGATCCAGGTAAACCCTTGGCCTAAGGAAAAAATCGTACACTGGTCTGGAAATTTCTTCAGGAATTCCACCTCACCGGTTTTCCATCGGCCTTTGATAAACTGGACAATCCCTACCTTCTTTCCCCTTCCAATGGCACGCACGGCTGTCCCAAAAGCAGCGGTGGATTTGCCTTTACCTTTACCCGTGTGCACCATGATCAGCCCTTTTCTGACTGATTCCTTAATGTCCTTATGTGTCCTTGGGGCTTTATCTAATTTGAGTACCATGTCCCATCCCCCAGTATATGCCCAAACAAATGAATAAACTTACCCATGAAAATATGACCATTAGTCGTATGCTTTCTAAAATGACACCGCGATCTAAAGGACGATGCGGTATCCCTAAAAAAGGTTTCTGTACGATACGGCCTTGATATCTATTACACCCCCCCAACCTGACACTTAACGCACCGGCAAATGCCGACTCCGGTATCGAACTGTTTTCTCGGGAGAGCATGCCGTGCTTCCAGACTATTTGACAAGCACTGACAGGCCTAGACTGGATCAAGGCAGAAGCTATTACTGTTATAATAAACGCCAACCTGGCTGGTATCCAGTTAATCCAATAATCTTGCCTCGCTGCTACAAAACCAAAATCATGGTACCGTTCATTCATATGCCCAATCATGGAATCAAGGGTATTGACCGCCTTATACGCCAAGGCCAAAGGCGCTCCACCGAGGGCAGCATAAAATAAAGGCGCTATGATCCCATCCACAGAGCTTTCGGCAATGGTTTCAACCGTGGCCCTCACAATTTCCTCTTCATCCAAATGCCCTGTGTCCCTTCCCACGATCCTTGCCACATCACTGCGGGCCTTACCTAAATGGTCGTTCTTTAAGTCTTGGAATATTTGTTTGCCCTCTTTCTTTAAATCATGCACTGACAGGGCCGTATAAATTCCCAGTACATTGATCAATTGGGCCAGAATAAAATTTATTTTTCCTGCCCAATATAGGACCAGCCATACCGAGCTAAAGACCAAAAAGGGCAAAACAACGGCTAATAACGCACCTGCTAATTTAGGCCTGGATACATAACGGCGAAGAAATATTTCAGCAATCTCAATGATCCGGCCCATGATACGTACCGGGTGAAACCAGTACTGGGGGTCCCCGAAACATAGATCGGCTAAAAAGGCTAAAATGAGAGACATTTGATCTTAACCAAAGCTTCTTTTAATGCAGCTATCAAAATCAAATTTTCCCGGCGGCTTTTTAGCGCAATACGAAAATAGCCTTTAGTCAAGCCGTTGATACCATCCATTTCCCGCAAATAAATCCCTTTGGATTTAATGGCATTTAAGAATATCTTCTCATGTTCCTTATCCAGTAATTTGATAAGAAAAAAATTAGCCACGCTTGGGAAAACTTTAATTTCCGGGATCTGGGACAAAAGATGGTATAAATAGCCAGATTCTTCCTTGAACCAAGCACGGCTTTTGTCCTGAAAAAGCACATCCTGCAGTCCTGCAATGGACAAACGTTGGGCCAACGCATTGCAGGACCATGGTTCCTCAATTTGCCTTAAACGGTCAATGACCTTAGGTGCTGCCAAGGCAAAACCAGCCCGGATACCTGCCAGGCCATAAAACTTTGTTAACGAACGAATCACGATAAGTGAAGAACTACGGGAGATCTCCTGATAAATGGAACGGGAAGCTTCCCAATCGATGAAAGCCTCATCAATGACCAAGAATATTCCACGCTTACTTGTTTCTTCTACCAAATTGACCATTTCTTGACGTTTTAAAGCCGTCCCTGTCGGGTTATTGGGGTATCCTAAAATCACCATGTCAACGCCATCAATATTCTTTAGAATATCTGGATAGGAAAAATTAAAATCGTCTTTCTCTTTTAAAAGAATTTGGCAGATATCAGCGCCTTGTATATGAAGTAACCGTCGGTATTCATTAAAACATGGTTCAACCAGCAATGCTTTTTTGGGCCTGATGGACCTGATAGCAAGGTCGAGGAGCGCAATCGCCCCGTTTCCAGCAATAATGGCCCCTGGTTCTATCAACAAATAATCTGCCACTACCCTGCGTAATTCACGTGTGTACTGGTCGGGATATTGGCCAATACATGACAAAGATTCCTTATAGGCCTTTTCAATAGCTGGTGCAATCCCTAAAGGATTGATGTTACTGGAAAAATCTAGAATGCTTTCCTGAGAATGACCAGTCTCTTGAACAAAGCCGTGAATGTCCCCTCCATGTTTCAGGGTTGTCGTCTTAAATTCTCCCCTTACTGCCCTGGCAAACTCATTGCTGCCTGGGGACATGACCTTTGGATCAAACCAATTTAGGTCTTTCCGTAATGCATTGACTTGACCTATCACAATAATGGACGGAGACTCCACCTTTTGGTGCTTGACCTTATCTGCGATATCACAAAGATGCCCTTCAATGACCCTTTGCCTGGCAAGTGTACCTGCTTCGATCACAGAAACAAGCGTGGCTGGCGATTTTCCCGCGTCCATTAAATGTTGCGCAATCAAAGGTAATTGTTTGACACCCATATAAACCACAAGGCTTCCTTCAATAGGGGCCAATTTTTTCCAGTCTATCCCTGGGACTTCCCTGCCATCACACTCCTGCCCTGTTACAAAAATAACCACTGATGATAGATGCCTGTCTGTAATGGGAATGCCTGCATAGGCAGGAACGGAATGCCCCGCAGTCACGCCAGGTATGATTTCAAAAGGGACACCATGCTCTTTTAAATACAAAGCTTCTTCACTGCCCCGGGCGAATACAATAGGGTCTCCGCCTTTAAGCCTCACTACCATTTTGCCTTTGCCAGCCAAATCAACAAGAAGCTGGTTAATGTCTTTTTGTGATGTAGGGTCATCTCTTTTTTTACCGAAATATATTTTCTCGGGATGAGGGAATAATTCCAGCAACGCATTATTGATAAGCCCATCATAGACAATAACATCCGCGCTACGCAAAAGCGATGCCCCCCGCATGGTCAAAAGACCAATATCTCCAGGACCTGCCCCTACTAAATAGACCTTACCATTCATAAATCCACCCCAAAATGGGCGATTGACAAAATGACCATGTAGACGATGATTTCGCTCATTTCACCAGTTGCGCCAATAAGATCACCAGTAATACCACCGATGCGGCCCTTATAAAAACGGCCCGACAGCAAGACAAATAGTGCAATGACCGAAAATACGAATAATCCCGGCAGGCCCAGCATCAACGTTACAGGCAATGTAAGAATAGTTGACCCCATTAACTCTCTTAATCCAACTTTTTTGGCAACGGCCTCACCTAAACCGCCTTCTTGACCCGCATATAATTGAAGATAACACAAAAAGACATGCGCCCATCGGGACAATGTCATCGCTAGCAAAAATGACTGCGCTTTTAATGGCACTATCATTAGGCATTCCCATTTTAGTAAAATGCAAAACACCACCCCTACAACCCCCCAGACACCGATGTGAGGGTCTTTCATGACCCGTAGGATTTCTTCCCTGCCTTTCTTTTGGAAAAAAGCATCAAAAAAATCAGCAAAGCCATCCATATGCAAACAACCGCTTAGAAGGATGGGAAATAACACCAGCAAAAGATTGGCGATGCGTTGAGATAAAAAAACCCCGCTAATTCTGGACAACCCTAAGGAAACAGCAGCAATGCCAAACCCAACCAAAGGAAAAAAGAACATCGATGAGGCCAGGGCATCTTTTCTTCGCTGCACACTGCCCCTTACCGGAATAATGGTCAAAAATGAAAGGGCTGTAAAAAAATCATCGCACAGAGGGTTCTGCTTGTTTTTTTCCGGCAACTTGGGCCTCCTCAAAAGTAGCCACTTCATTATAAATACGTATGCCTGCCTCTAAAATATGGACGGCCAAGGCAGCACCGCTGGCTTCCCCCAACCGCATGGACAAACGAAGTAATGGCTCTTGGCCTAATTCAGCTAATACCAGGCGATGTCCTTTTTCCAAAGATTCATGCCCTAAAAAAATATAATCAAGCACCAGCGGATTTATTTGAAAAGCCATTAGTGCCGCGGAAGCGACCACGACTCCGTCTAAAACTACCGGAATAGAAAGTTCAGCGCAAGCCAATATGAAACCCGTCATGGCCGCGATTTCATAGCCACCCACCCGTTGCAATATGTCCAATGGAGTCTGCATTCCTAGGCCATGTTTTTTAAGGGACTCCTCAATGACCTTTACCTTGTGCCTTACTCCCTCTTGGTCAAGGCCTGTCCCTTGTCCAGTCACTAAATCAGGGGTGACCTTGAGGCCAGCAGCGATCACGGCACTGGCCGCGGTGGTATTGCCAATGCCCATTTCTCCAACGACCAAAAGGTCCACCTTTTGATTTTTTGCGTCCTGTGCCATTTGCCAGCCAATGCCTAATGCCTTATTTAATTCCTCAATAGTCATAGCAGGTCCTGTTTTAAAATTCCTGGTGCCTCGCCCGATTTTGGCCTTGATTAATCCATCATGGTCCAAAAAATCAGCATCCACGCCCACATCAACGACTTTCACATCCGCAGCAATTTGCCGGGCCAAGGCATTGATCGTTGCACCGCCATTGAGAAAATTCATCACCATGGCCTTGGTCACTTCTCGGGGGTAAAGACTCACTCCCTCTTGTTCTATGCCA
>CAYZLU010000131.1:0-6824 GCA_964479285.1 uncultured Planctomycetales bacterium
TCATGTCATTGTGGGTCTTCATGTCAATAATTTAGATTTTTTCCCGCGTCCGGCAACCCGGCTTTTAGAGCATGGCCATTTGCTGATCAGTCCGATCGTGTTACTTGAGTTGGAATATTTATACGAAGTGGGTAAAATCAAAACCAGCGCTGAGAAAATATCCAAGGAACTTGAAAAGAACCTTGGCCTAAAAATTTGCGATCAAAATTTCCTGGATGTTATTCATGAATCCTTGAATCAATCATGGACCTGGGACCCCTTTGACCGCTTGATTGTGGCCCAAGCGGCCCTGACAAAATCTTCTTTAATTACCAAGGATGAATTCATTCTGAAACATTATACGTATGCGGTTTGGGAATAATTTATTTTTTCCGGTGCTTGTCCGTCACCCAAAATTCCAGATACTTACCTAACATCAGCCGGGTCTGGGCGTGCAGGGCGGGCAGGGCGCTGAAGAAGACCAGGATAAAAGGCACCATCAGCCATTCAAAGGCATGGCCCAGCTTGATGAGCCAGCGGTAGCGTATTTTTGTTTTGGGCAAAAGTAATAAAGAGAGGGTAATGGTGACCCCTATGGCCAAAGAGGCCAGGGTGAAGATCATGTTGGCGATATAGGGCACATTGTAATAAACCACGGACGCGGTAAATTCCCGGCGGGCAAAAATGATGGGAAGCCAGCCGATGAACGAAAGAATAAAGCCCGAGGTAGACCAGGAAAGATGCCCTTCAAAAAGTTTAAAAGCATGGCGTAATTTTTCATATAACGGGATTTTTTTTGAAATGAGAAATGCCCGTATCACGATCGGAAAATTCTCTACCCCCCAGGCCCACCGCTGTTTTTGTTTATAGACGCTTTTGACTGTCTGCCACCAGTTGTCAGCACAGGCGACATCCATGGACAGGGTGACATACATGGGAATCACCTGGTATTGACCGTCATAGTGGATATAGGCTTTCCAAAAAATAGCTGAGTCGTCAGAAATCATGTCTACAGGCCAGTAATCCACGTCAACCAGCGCCTTGAAGCTCATGCTGTGGCTGGAGAAGGTGACCAATTTTTCAGGGTTGGTGGCTTCGATCAATTGATAAAACGAAGATCCTGTTTCAACGACACGGGCAAAACCAGGGACCTGCCAAATATTGTTGTGGTAAACCGGGATGGGTTGGAAGCTGGCATGCAGGCGGTCAGGGCAGACCATAAAGTGATAGGTCAGGCAGGCAAAATAATTAGGGCTGACAACTGTATCAGCATCGAAACAGGAGATGACCACATGTTCGAAAGGTATTTGATGGTTTACAAAAAATAGAGCGGCTTGCTTTGCAGCACAGGTGGCATTGGCCCCTTTGACACGGGCTTCGCCTGGGACAACGGCCGGGTGGACAACGGTGAAACAATCGAAAAAGACCTCTTTGTACTTTCTTTGCAAATCGCAAACAGCGCTTTGGACCGGCGGCAGGGCACGTTCTTCGAGGGCAAAGACAATGACCATTTGTTTGAGAGGAAAAGATTGACTGCTGATGGCTTCCACGGCAGGTCCCAGGATATCACTCCCTTCTTTGATAACCGGAAATATGACCAAGTGATAAATGCCGCTGGATGCCGGTGGTAAGGCTTTGCTTGCCTTGAGTCCATTCAATTGACGCAGATGGATTTTGTGTGATATGAGCTGGCGCCAGTGGCGGCCAAACTTTTTAGGGGCATTTTCTTCTAAATAGGCGCCCAAATTATCGATGCCCTGGATGCGGCGCAGCCAGTCTGTATTGCTTTCAATATTCAACTGCAGGTAGGAAAGCACCAAAAATAGAGTGGAATATAAAACCCGCATGATCCATGACAGATAAAATGCCACAATGAGGATGGCCGCGCCAAAGGGAAAAAAAATCGAGAGGAACACGAGTCCCAGCAAAACACCCCAGCTGCAAGCACCGGGAAGTATTTCCAAGAATCTTTGCAGCCTGGCTTGCCGCGGACCCAGGTTTTCTTTAGAGTAATGAAATTTCATATTTTATTAATGTCATCACGATGACACAACCTTACGAATTCGAAGCAATTGGGCCCTTTGTATCGGGTATCGGGATATTCAATATTGGATGGTTCGGTAAAATTTGGGCCGCGAATAAATATCCGGTGTCATCATCCAGATAAAAGAGTTCTCCATTTTTATCCTCGAAATACATGTTGGTGGATGGTCTGGATTTGGCTATATAATAGACTTGGGGGCCGCCGAAATCTTCTTTGGGGTAAATCCTGATCCATTTCCCTTCCCGGATGAGCAGGGTATTTTTGTCATTAATTAAAAACTTCTCCTGCGGAAAGCGGGATGGGTGTTGGTCCAGGCTTTCAGGCAGGCTGGCGGGATTTTGAGGAAAAATTGCTTTGTCCTTGATGTTGATACGGTAAATATAATTTGGGTAAAAAGCAAAGATGTTTTCATTGTCAAAATTGTCCCACGTGATAAGGGTTGGGGTCTCGGCAAAAAGATCGCTGATGTCTTCAATGAGGGGCGGATTTTCATTCAAGTTGATCCACAGGAATTTATGCTTGTCCTTGATATTTGCTTCCAGCAAAATAAACGGGCTTTTAGGGGTGTTGAACAGGCGGACAAATAAACCGGCTGCGTAAACGGAGTTTTTGGAGAACAGGTGTTCTTGAAGGCCCTGCGTATGGAAGATGTCAATGTCCTTAAGGACAGGGTTGGTTGCGATCAAAACATCTTCACCGGCATTGATGATGTTTTGATAAGGTTTGTTTGAGACCATCTTGATGGGCCATACTTCAGGAACCAATAGGGTGTTGGCCAGGACAGTGGCTTTTTTACCAACAACAGGGATGTTCCGTTCCCAATCATTATAACCACTAAGTTCAATACGGATAAAATGTTTCCCTGGAGTCAGGTCTCTTATCGCCGTTGGTGTCTTTTGATGGCCCAAGCGGCCGTCTATGTAAACGGTTGCATCCGGTGGGTTGGTTGAAATATAGACCAGGCCGGTCTTTTCCAGGCGATGTGTTAGCGGATTGATGACAAATCCCAGCATGCGGGCGACGATCAAGGGGCACAAAATCAGGTATATGAGTGAGAAAATATAGAAAACGATCTTTCTAAGCCAAAGCATGAACCCAATGATAACTCAGGTTTGCCAAGCAAGCAATAGGGAATTGTTGGAACAAGTTGAATTATGGTATTCATGGGGTTAGAATAGGTACCTAAGCTGGAATCTTTGGGGCTGTGTAAGAAGGGGCTGGACTGTGAGTATCACAAGGATCTCTATTTTAACCTTGGTTTGCATCAGTTTTATTCTGCCTAATACAGGGGAAAATAGTCAGGCGTATATTTGCCTGACCTTGGGAGATACTCTTCAAAAAGCAGGTGCTGTTAATCTCCAAGTGATGATGGCCAATGCCAGGATTGAGCAGGCCATAGCCCGGATTTCCCAAGCGCAGTCAGATTTACTGCCTCACATCGAAGGCGTTGTCAGAGGGGGGCGTCAGACGAGTGATTTGCGTGCCGAAGGCATACAGTTTCCGGGAATTGGGACACATATAGGTCCGTATAATACTTTCGATGCCCGTGTCCGTGTGACCGTCGCACTCTTTGACCCTTCAGCTTTTGAGAGATTTCAAGCGGCCAAAAAGGGAGAGAATCTTTCCAGGGCAGAATTAGAGAAAACACGTGAAGACACGCTGGCCTTGGTTGCGGCCCTTTTTATTGATGCCCAGCGAAAGCAACAAACGGTCAAACTTATAAAGACCCTTTTGGATAAAGACCAGATGGCCTATGAATTAAGTGAAGACGGGTATACCCAGGGCACAGGGACTTTATTGGAGACCAATAAATTTAAGTCGGATTTAGACCAAACAAAATATTTATACGCCCAAGCTAAGCTCCAGGCTGAAGATGCCCTGCTGGATTTGGAGGCGGCCTTGCAAATGCCTTTGAATGAACCGCCATTATTCTTGGAGGACAAAGTCCTTTTGAAAGCCTTGGTAAAGAAAACAGGCATTAATTTCAATCATGCAACAAATGCTGATATGGCATTGGCTGCATCCCAGTTAGAGGCACGCGAGGCAGACCAAAAAACTGCTTACGCAGATTTTTTACCCAAGGTCTCAGGCAGTGCTGATTATGGCCGTTCTGGCCAATCGCCTGGAAACGGCAGCAATACATACACTGTTGGCTTGGCAGTCTCTGTGCCCCTTTGGGAAGGCGGTGCCCAACAATCCAGGCTCAAGGAAGTCAAGGGAGAGATCAAAGAAGCGCAGGAAAACATCCAAGATGCCAGCCAGCAAGCCCAGGTCAAGCAAGCCCAGGCCCGCGCTGCCATTGTTGAGGCTGATGATCTCAAGGAAGCAAAATCCCAACAATTGGAAACAGCCCAGAAATCCCTGCAGATTGCTTTTCACGCCCAGGAAATTGGCAGCGGTTCAG
Source organism: uncultured Planctomycetales bacterium (assembly GCA_964479285.1). Classification (GTDB taxonomy): domain Bacteria; phylum Omnitrophota; class Gorgyraeia; order Zapsychrales; family Fredricksoniimonadaceae; genus JABDGZ01. Next base: position 4,428 of record CAYZLU010000131.1, read on the forward strand.
TCTTAGAAGTGATGCAAGCCAAGGCGGATTTGGCCATAGCTGAGGATGGATATAATGAGGCCCAGGCCACCTGGATCATGAGCCATATTGACCTGCTTCATGCCCAGGGTCGATTAAGGGAGTTGGTACATGGTAATTAATACTTTAACCAGGGGAATGGCAGTTCATTTAGGTACAGGTTTATTGGCAATCATATTAATTAGCGGCTGCTCTGGGAAAAAAGATTTCAAGAATATGACCTTCTCAGGGACCATGGAAATGACTGAACATGTGCTGGGCGCCAAGGCGGCCGGCCGGTTGATGACCTTGAACGTTAAGGAAGGTGATCTGGTCAAGGAAGGTCAATTATTGGCGACTTTTGACCGTTTTGAGCAAAACAAGAAAGATTACGCGCGCCTCAATGTTCTTTATAAGAATGGCGGGGCCAATCAGCAGTCTTTGGAGAATGCACGACTGTTGATGGAAGATCAAGAAGTGATATCTCCTTTAAAAGGCATTGTTTTGGTCAAAAGTGCCGAGACAGGTGAGATCATTCCCGCCGGAGGCGGGGTGGTGGTCATTGGGGACCCTTATGACCAGTGGGTCAAAATTTTCGTCTCTGAAGACCTGATGCACCATCTGAGCATCAATCAGACGGCCAAGATTTCGGTCGATGGCAGCAATAAGACATATAAAGGGCATGTGAGTTTTATTGCGGACAAGGCCGAATTCACCCCGCGCAATGTGCAGACACCTGAAGAACGCGTCACCCAAACATTTGCCGTTAAAATCGCTGTTGATGACGCGGACGGGGACCTTCACGCAGGCGTGGCCGCGGATGTGAAATTTGATTGAACGGCTATTCCCTCTCCCTTGTGGGGAGGCCTGCCGCTCTCTGCGGCATGCAGGTTATCGAATTTGCAATAGTATTACTCGGTTGGGGAGGGGGAAAATGAATGCCAGACATCGCCATCAGCGCGGACAAATTGACTAAAAGATTTGGGAAATTCACGGCGGTGGATGGGATCTCATTTGAAATTCTTTACGGGTCTATTTTTGGGTTTCTGGGGGCCAATGGCGCTGGTAAAAGTACCACCATACGCATGCTCTGTGGTATTTTGGCGCCCACCAGCGGTAATGGAAAAGTAGGCGGCTTCGACGTACAGACCCAGCCGGAACAGATCAAGACTGTCATCGGGTATGTTTCCCAGCGTTTCAGCCTTTATTCGGATTTGACAGTCGTTGAAAACCTTCTTTTTTACGGCCAGATATATGGCCTTCAAGGGGCAGCGCTGCATGAGCGTATCAAAGAAGTTTTGATATTGACGGGTTTAGACCAGTTTCGCCAGCGCCTTTCCGGTGATCTTTCAGGCGGGATGAAACAGAAATTGGCCATTGCCAATGCTATTTTGCATAGGCCAAAAATTATTTTCTTGGATGAACCAACCGCCGGATTGGATCCTTTGTCTCGCAGGGCCATATGGGAACTTTTATATCAACTGGCAGAAGGGGGCACTTCATTGTTCGTGACCACCCATTATATGGAAGAGGCTGAGCGCTGCAACACCATTGCCTTTATCAGTGATGGAAGATTATTGAAAGTCGGCCAGCCTGCAGTTTTAAGGGAGCAGTTGAGCGGCCAGATTTTGGAAGTGGCCTGCTGGCCTTTGATGAAGGCCTCCCGTGTTTTTTTGGCTTTAGAAGGTGTCCGTGGTGTCACGGTGTACGGGACCACTTTAAATTTAAACGTGACTGACCAGAAAGCCGTAGAAGAACGCGTGAAGGCCATTGCGGCCAAAGAAGGGATTGTCATTAGTTCCCTAAAACCCATCGCCGCCTCGCTGGAAGATGTATTTTCTGATTTAGATGCAAAGAAGAAAGGTCTTTCTGGGACAGGCGGGGGGAAGGCAGATGCGTAGTATCTGGGCCATTGCCTATAAAGAGTTCATTCAGATCGCCCGTGACCGGCGGACATTAGGGCTGCTTATCATCATGCCTATGATGCAGTTGATGATCTATGGTTACGGCATCAATACCGACGTCAAACACCTGCCCACCTACGTCTATGACCAGGACCGCAGTTATTTGAGCCGCCGCTTGGTCAATGCTTTTACCCAAAGTGATTACTTTACCGTCAAAAAACAGGCTGCTTCTTTGTCCGAAGTGTATTCCGCTTTGGACAAAGGCCTGGCCCAATCGGCTTTGGTTGTCCCTCCGGATTTTAGCGCGAATGTGGTCAAGAAAAAGATGGCGCAAGTCCAGCTTTTAATCGACGGCACGGATTCCACCCCTGCCAATGTGGCGCTTAATTCCAGCCAGGCCATTATCAACGCTTTTATGCAAAATGAAAAATTGATACCGATACAGGTCTCACCCATTGATTTTCGTCCGAGGCTTTGGTATAACCCTGACCTTAAA
>CAYZLU010000132.1:0-6798 GCA_964479285.1 uncultured Planctomycetales bacterium
TAGGCTTTGAGAAATTTGTAGACTTGCAGGACAAGGAAAACATTGACATTGCTGTTGCCCGCGGTAAAGGGGTGATTTTATTGGCCATCCATTCGGGGAGCTGGGAATTGGCCAGTGTGGTTGGAGGGATAACAAAAGGACCGTATCATGTAGTCGCTAATGACCAGCCTAAGTTTCCTCAGTTAGACAAGATGCTTAATGAATACAGGACCATCGCTGGGGCCCATGTGATCACCGCAGGTTCAGCCACCAAGGAAATTATCAGGGCCATGCATGACAATGAGGTGGTTTCATTGGTTTTGGACCAGGGCGGGAAAACTGGACGGGTGGTCCCGTTCTTGGGCAAGACAGCATCTATGTCAACGGGTGCTATACGTTTGGCTTTAAAGTATGGATGCGCCATATGCCCTGTTTGGATCGAACGCCGGGGCAGTGGTAAACACATGTTAAAAATTTCTCCACCCATGTCATTAATTACTACCAGTGATATGGAAAAAGACATAAATGAAAACCTCAAGATGGCGGCAAATCATTTTGAGCGTCTGATTAGGGAACATCCTTCAGAATATATTTGGTTTTACAAGGTGTTTAAATATTCTGATCGATCCAGAATTCTTATTATAGACGACGGGCGTGTTGGGCATTTGCGCCAGTCCCAAGCTTTGGCCAGAAACTTGCGTGAGGTCTTGAAAAAGAAGGGAAAATCTGTTGAGGAAACCACTGTTTCATTACAGTGGCGCTGGTCTGGGGCTGCAGGGTCATTTTCTTTTTACGTATTTTTCGCGCAATTTTTGGGTTTTTTAAAAAGGGAGGATTGTTTGAAGTTTTTTTTGACGGACCATTCGTATAACGAAGTGATCAAATTTAAAGCTGATTTTATAATATCTTGCGGCTCCCAAGCGGCAGGGATAAATTTTATATTAAGTCAGAACCATATGGCCAGGTCTATTTCCATTTTAACGCCTGGGCTTGTTTTTAAAGAGCGTTTTGATGTGGTAGTTTTGCCTGAACATGATAAGCCAAAGACTATCCGAAGGGCGCGTTTAATCTCAACCAAGGTATCTCCTAACCTGATCAATGAGGCATATTTAAAGGAACAAAGTGAGGGGCTTCTCAAACATTATTCACATTTAAAAGGAAATGTGCGAGTTAAATTTGGCGTTCTTCTTGGTGGGGACACGAAGGGGATCAAGTTTGATGAGGCCCAAATACGTGAATTAATTGGACAGATCAAAGAAGCGGCCCTGCATTATAATGCCGAAATATTATTGACCACTTCCCGGCGTACTTCGCCCGCGATCGAACAAATTATCGTGAAAGAACTTAAGAATTTTGAACGTTGCTCTTTGTGCATTATTGCTAATCAACGTAATGTGGTTGAAGCGGTAGGCGGTATATTAGGCTTGTCTGATTTGCTCATTGTCTCAGGTGAAAGTATCTCAATGGTCTCTGAAGCGTTGAGTTCAGGCAAACGGACCATCGTGTTCTCCCCGAGCGGGCAATACAATGACACCCCCAGGGATAAATATGAAGATTTTGTATTGAAATTAAATGAACGGGGGTATTTAATGGTGACCTCAGTTGATGATCTAAAGGCAAAAATTGCGCAATTGTTGAGCCGTAAAATTACCCTTAAGACATTGGATGACCAAAGCCTGATTCAAAACGGTTTAGAGGCTGTCGTGTAGAGGCAAATTATGAATATTTTACAAATTCTTCCAGAACTTAATGTCGGTGGGGTTGAGACCGGGACGGTCGATTTGGCCAAATATTTGGTATCGCAAGGGCATAAATCGGTGGTGGTTTCCAATGGCGGGATTTTGGTTGCGCAACTTCAATCAGAAGGGACCAAACACTATACCCTGCCGGTGCACAAAAAGAATTTATTTACTGCTATTAGCTGTATTGGCAAGTTGGTCCATATCATCCAAAAAGAAAAGATAGATATAGTCCACGCCCGCTCTAGGGTACCTGCCTGGGTCGCATTTTTTGCCTGCCGGAAAACTGAGGCCCATTTTTTAACGACATGCCACGGTTATTATTCCCCGCATTTATTCAGCAGGGTAATGGGGTGGGGGAAATTGGTCATAGCGATCAGCGAGGTCATTGGCCGGCACATGGCGAGGGATTTTGCGACCCCTGCTGAAAATATCAGGGTGATACCCCGCAGTGTTGACCTTGAGAAATTTAACTTGATCCGGGCTCCTAAAGTTGATGCAAAGACATTTACAGTTGTCATGATTGGACGTATTACGCCCCTTAAGGGCCACCCTTATTTTTTAAAAGCGATGGCACGTGTGCTCCATCAGATGCCTTCAGTAAAAATCCAGATCATCGGTGATGCGCCTGTAAAAAAACAATCATATAAAGATGAATTGGTACTTTTGACAAAAAGATTGGGGATATCAGAGAAGGTTGAATTCATGGGTAACCGACGGGACGTCCCGGAGATTTTAAGTAAGGCCGATTGCCTGGTCCTTTCTACAACGACCCAAGAGGCTTTTGGCCGCGTGATCATCGAAGCCCAAGCAGCCGGTGTTCCAGTCGTGGCCACACGGGTAGGAGGGGTGACAGAAGTCATAGACCATGAAAAAACAGGACTTTTGGTATTGCCAAAAGATATAGAGGAAATGAGTGAAGCGGTCTTGCGTATTTTAAATGACCCGGGTTTTAGTGCCGGCTTGTGCAGTGAAGCAAAAAAGAAGATCAATGCCCGGTATACCCTGCCGCATATGGCAAACGCCACCATCGCTGTTTATAAAGAGCTCATGCTTGCGACAAAGATCTTGATCATTAAAATGACGGCTATAGGAGATGTGGTGTTGTCGACCGCGGCATTTAAAGCTGTCCGTCAGAAATTCCCCAATGCGCGGATTTATTGTTTAACTTCACCGCAGGCCAGTCCCATTGTTGAGAGTTGCCCTCATATCAACGAGGTCATTGTGATTGACCCTGGGGCCAAGGATTTTAAGGCCCTTATGACCAAAGCCAGAGAATTGCGGCGCTATCATTTTGATAAAGTGGTTGATTTGCAAAATAACAGGTTGAGCCATTTATTGTCTTTCTTGACAATGCCTAAAGAATCCTATGGTTATGATAATGGCAAATTTAGTTTTCTTTTATCTAAGAAAATCAAGAATAATGTACGAAACATCCCGCCGGTCGAGCATCAGTTCCGCATATTAAAAATGTTGGGCATTGACTATGGCCCTGGGATCAAATTGGAATTGTTCCCTTCTTCTAAAGATGACGTTTATGTGCAGGAATTGCTGGACAGTGAATGGTTAAGTGAGCCCCAAGTCTTCGTAGGTTTGAATATTTCAGCTTCTGGACAGTGGCCCAGTAAGAATTGGCCCTTGGAACACATGGCGAGGTTGTGTGATATTTTAGGCCATAAGAATATCAGGGTGGTTTTGACAGGGGAAAATAAAGACAAACTGATCGGCAGGAAATTAATTTCCAAGGCCCGTGCCAAACCTGCCAGTTTCATTGGGAAAACAACTATCATGCAGTTGGCCGCTTTAATCAAGCGTTGCCAGGTGTATATTTCACCGGATTCAGCACCTTTGCATGTGGCAGCAGGCATGCAGGTCCCTATTATTGCTTTTTTTGGGCCTACCGATGCCAGGCGACATATGCCCCCTGCGGATAAAAATGTGATTTTACATAAACCAATGAAATGTTCACCCTGTTATTCAGGTGTTTGTAAAATCAAGACCCATGCATGCATGGATAAAATAACACCTGAGGAAGTGGCAGGTCATGTCATGCAATTTATAAAATGAATGTCCTTTTTTTAACAACACATGTGAACACTGGCGGCATTACCAGTTATATCCTGACACTGGGGCAAGCTTTGGTAAAATCGGGACATAAGGTATGGCTTGTTTCCAGCGGGGGTGACTGTGTGGCCCAATTAGAGTCAGTAGGAATACGGCATGTTCGATACGATATCCGTACAAAATCAGAAGTCCATCCCAAATTATGGTTTTGCTTGGGGAATCTGCACCGTCTGGTCAAAAAAGAAGGCATTAATGTCATTCATGCCCAGACACGTGTTACCCAGGTACTTGGTGCCTGCTTGAGCCGATTAAGTGGTGTCCAATTGGTCACGACCTGTCATGGTTTTTTTAGGCCACGCTGGTTTAGAAAAATGTTTCCTTGCTGGGGTTTTGCGGTCATTGCCATCAGCAAGCCAGTTGCCCGACATTTAATCCAAGATTTTGCTGTCCCAGAAAACCAGGTCCATTTGATTGTCAATGGGATCGATTTGGACCGTTTTATAGTTGTTAGTGAACAACAGCGTCAATCTGCCAGGCAAAAATTGCAGGTGGGTGGCGCCCCGCTTATAGGGATTATCGCGCGTTTATCAAGTGTAAAAGGTATAGATGTTTTGATCAAGGCCATGCCTCTTGTCTTAAAAAGATTGCCATCAGTAAAGCTGCTCATTGCAGGTCAGGGCCCGGAAGAAATTTTATTAAAAAATTTGACCAGGGATTTATCATTAACTGCATCTGTGCATTTTAAAAATACTTCCCAACAGACCCAGGAACTTTTAGCTGCTTTTGATGTTTTTGTCATGCCTTCCTTGATGGAAGGGTTAGGGTTGTCGGTAATGGAAGCCCAGGCCTGCGGTGTCCCTGTTGTAGCTTCCAGGGTGGGTGGTTTAGTTGACTTGGTCCAAGAGGGAACAAGTGGTTATTTAGTCCCTGCCAATGATCCTGTAGCTTTGGCTGACCGGATCATTGAGGCCCTCGAGAGCCCCCAACAATCAAGAACCATGGCGCAACAGGCACGGTTAAATATAGAACGACACTTTTCCGCTGAAACGATGGTTAAACAAACCCTTGAAGTCTATGAACAATGTTCTTGTTGTTAATGTCAATTGGTTAGGGGACGCTGTTTTTTCTACCCCCGTTTTTAAGGCCTTGAAAAAAGCGTATCCGCAGGCGCGCATATCCTGTTTATGCGTGCCCAGGGTCAAGGAAGTCCTGCAGTATTGCCCTTATGTGGATAAAATAATCATTTATGATGAGAAGGGTAAACATCGTTTCCCATGGCGAAAATGGAAATTGCTTCAATATTTAAGGAAAGAAAGATTTGACACAGCTTTCTTATTACATCGTTCCATGACAAGGTCCTTGTTGGTTTGTCTGGCAGGAATACCATCACGCATTGGTTTTGGAAAATTGAAATGCCTGATGACCAACCATGTTATGGTCAAGCAAGAAGACATTCATCGCAGTGATTATTATTTAACGGTTCTGGAAGGTCATGGGATTAAAGTCCAGGACCGTTTATGCGAATTACGCTTGAAGATAGAAGACATGCAGAGTTTGGACAATAAATTAAACAGGGCAGGCATATCCTCAACAGAAAGTTATGCAGTATTAAATACCGGTGGAAATTGGGACCTAAAACGATGGGGGCAGGATTCATTTGTGGCTTTGGCTGAACGTCTGGAACGGGAATTTAGGTTGAATGTTGTTTTCCCAGGGTCTGATAAGGACAGGGAATTTTGCCAATGCATTGCTAAAAGGGCTGGTATCAAAGCGGTGGTGTTGGCTGGTGAGACAACCCTGGGGGAGTCCCTTGCTTTATACAAGAGGGCTGAGGTCGTGATTTCGGCAGATTCCGGACCCTTGCATTTAGCCCATAGTGTGGGGGCAGATGTGATTGGGCTTTATGGTCCCACACGTCCCGAGATAACAGGTCCCAGGGGCAGTGGTAAATGCCAGATTTTATTTAACGATGTGGGCTGTAATAAATCCCCTTGTTATCACTTAAGTTGTTCGGATAACGTGTGTATGCAGTCTGTGACGGTGGATGATGTGTGCGAAGCTTTCAAGAAAATCCGGTCCTAAACGTATTTTGGTCGTCAGCATGACAAATATCGGGGATGTTGTCCTTACATGCCCTGTCATTGATATTTTGCGGCAGGACTTCCCTATGGCCCAAATGGACGTGGTGGTTGGCCCTAAAGCTGTTTCGCTCTTTGGGGACAATCCTAACTTTGGCATCAAGGTTTTTGAAAAACGCTCCCGGTTGAGGCAAAAATTAGCGTGGTTTTTAGATCTATACAAATCTCATTATGATTGTGTAGTGGACCTTAGACGGACTGCATTGACTTTTTTTTTGGCACCCTGTTTTGCTACGCCGCTGTTATCGGTAAAACCTTTCACAGGGCATAAGAAGGACGCACATTTAAACCGTTTGCGCCAGGTCTATGATTTTGATTGTACCGTACGACAGCAGGCAGCTGTCATAACAACAAAAGAAGATGAACAGTTCTTTGAGGAAACAATGGTCCCTGCTTTGCAGGGTCAAAGTTTTGTAGTGATAGCACCAGGTGCCGCGGACTCTGCCAAGCGTTGGCATCCAAAAGGTTTTACGGCCGTGGCAGATTATTTGTCAGCATGGCATAAGGTCATTTTTGTGGGGGATGCTAAAGATGCCGGGATCATTGATACTATCCAAGGGGGCATGAAAACGCCCTCAATATCGTTAGCAGGTAAAATTGATTTGAGGCAACTGGCCTTTGTTTTAAGAAAATGTTCCTGGGCCTTGACCCATGACAGTGGGGTCATGCATTTGGCTTCATATTTTAATGTGCCCCTGGTGGCCCTTTGGGGGCCAACAAACCTTAATACGTACGCCCCATGGTCTTCAAGGTCGGTAATTGTCAGGCGTAATGAAAAATGTATCCGTTGCCATGACCCCAAGAGCAGTGTATTGCATGACTGCATGTCTTTTATCGAAGTGGACGACGTAATCAATGCCACAATAGAAATACAGCAA
>CAYZLU010000133.1:0-6755 GCA_964479285.1 uncultured Planctomycetales bacterium
CCCTGGATGGGGAGGTAAGGTGGGGGTGTAAATAAGAGGTAATCTGATGGAAAATAAAAAAGGAATTTCCTTAGTAGAAATAATAGTCTGTTTAATCATTATTGGGATTGCCGCCGCGATCATTGTCCCTAATATTGTGAATTCCATCGAGCAGACAAAGGCACAGGCAGCCAAGAATAATTTATTGGCCATTTCTGCTGCCCAGCAAAAATATTTTGAAGATAATAATAGTGCTTACTGTGTCCTGGCTGGCTGCGGAGATACTACTGCTAATCTCTATGGTGCCTTGGGTTTAAATATCACGACGAATGACCCCTTTACTTACACTTGTGCGATACCGAACCCAGCACCAGTGCTACCGGCATATATATGTACCGCGACCGATGGTACTGTTACGCTGACGACGACAGGGATTGGCGTAAACTGTACTGTAGGCGGTGCCGAGTGCCCTTCATAATAAACCGTCCCATATTTGACCTGTATTGCATTATATGTTATAAATTAAAGTAGGGGGTGTTGCGATGCAGGGTAAAAAAGGGATGACATTAATGGAGATCATCGTTGTTTTATTGATTGTTGCCGTTACCGCTGTTGTCGCGTTCCCTAGTTTTACTGGCCCCACTGAACAGGCGCGGGCGTCCAATGCCCGGAATAATTTATTGGCCATTTATACAGCGGAACAAAATTATAGTAACAATCACGCCAACACTTTTTGCATAGATATTCTCCCTAATCCCCAACCTCCGTGCGCGGTAGCTGCTAATGCCACCTGTGCCCAGGATTTGGCTTCAATCAATTGCAACCTGTCTTTGAATATCCAGGATGATGGTACATATAGATATGCTTGTGGTGCTGACCCGTCGGGGTTTGTCTGCAAGGCGACAAGAACTGCGGGGGGAAATCCTGTGCTTACATTAACAAATGCGCCAGTTGTATTAAATGGAAATGGGGTCTTAAATCCAACATGTACACCAGCGGGATTTAACAGTTGTCCTTAAATATTATGCGTACAATAAATTTATACCATAGGAATTTCCTTTTTGTCATGCCCGAATGTTTTAATCGGGGATCTAGGGTTTGCGCAATTTTTGGATTCACGATTAAAACATTCGGGAATGACAGCAAAGTACGCCGTAAGGCGCTAAGTTCAAATAACACTGCTTTTACATTATTGGAAATATTATTGGCTTCTGTCATTTTTGTTGTTTCCGTTGCTGGTGTTTTCGCAACTTTGAATGCCGTACGCACGCCGGTGACCACTAAGGAAACAGCCGTGACAGTGGCCATTTTTCAAAAGCAGGTGACTGAGGCCTTGTATACTAATGTGGATTCGGGGAAAAATCAGCAGAACCAGAATATGTACTACGGCACATGCACGGATATTAATAATGTAGTACAGAATCCTTGTCCACAGTTTACTTTAACCTTGGGAGAACATCAAGTGAGCTCCGCAACCTTGCAGCAATTGGGCATAACCTGGCCAGCAAGTTTGCAGGGAGTGAACAATATTTGCGGCGCAGCCGGCTGTTTGGACTATTGTGTCACATGCGACACAGGTATTGCTCCTCCTCCTTGTGCACCTGGTCCTGTTCCAGCTCAATGTGCTACTACTGTTGGTCATGTTGCAAATTTCAATATAAAAACACCACCATGAAAATAATATTTTCTAAAACAGCTATTTCCTTGATTGAATTGATTGTTGCCACCGTGCTTGTGGCTGTTGTCCTGTTGGGTATTTTTTCTATTAATATGGTGATTAATAACAATAATCAGGATTTTGGCCAGCGGTTTTTGGTTAGATCAGAAACTCAGACCACGTTAAATCATATCCTTAATAATGCTTTTTTGGCATGGACTGACCCTAATAATGATCCATCATTTTTGATTCCAACCCTAGCTGATCCCACTAACAATACATTCTGTATACATCAGCCACCAGACAAAAATCAATTGGATAATAGTAATATAATTAATAGTCAAAATCCCGCAGGTATTTGGTTATGTTATTTTTCTGATGGTACTCAAATTCAATGGTGTGCTGAGAATTATAATGCACTTCCGCCTAATTATGGAACTTCCAGTTGCGCTACTGCCGGAGCTAATATTATTCCATTTGCAGGCAACAATATCACATTCTTAGGAACGGCATTCAGCCAATTTTCAATTCTACCTCCCACGCATAATAATGGAATGTTTAACATTACCATTCAAAATTGTCTGAATAATGCCGCAGGAAGTTGTAAAAATACTGGAGTTTCAACAGATCTGGCCAATAATCCCGAAGTCCAGCTTTCTGGAAGCATTAGTACACCCCAAGCAAGTTCGTAAAATAAAGGAGACTCCCCATGAAACGCGTTCAATCCTATGGCTGGATCCCGGACACTCCGGACCAGAGAGATTATCTTTATCGTGCCATCACCCCAAAAGTCAAATTACCCTCTAAAATAGATTTAAGAAGTGAGTGCTCGTCCATAGAAAATCAAGGCCAGTTAGGCAGCTGCACCGCCAATGCTTTGGCCGGTAATGTGCAATTTTTAGAAAAACTCAGCGGTCAAGTCTATAAGGACGTCAGCCGGCTTTTTATTTATTATAATGAACGCGCCGTTGAGGGTACGATTGGTTTTGACTCCGGGGCCATGATCCGCGACGGCATCAAGGTCCTGGCTAAATACGGCGTTTGTGCGGAAACAAGCTGGCCTTATGATATATCCCAATTTACCCGCAAACCTACCGCGGCTTGTTACAAGGAAGGCCTCAAGCGCAGGATCACCAGTTACCATCGCCTCCAAAGTCTCAGTGATATGCTTAATTGCCTGGCCCAAGGATTTCCATTTGTGTTCGGGTTTACCGTCTATGAAAGTTTTGAAAGCTTAAAAGTGGCCCAAACCGGGATTGCACCCATGCCTAAAAAATCAGAAAAAGCCTTGGGCGGCCACGCTGTCATGGCCGCGGGGTATGACCAGAAGCAAAAGCGTTTTATCGTGCGTAATTCCTGGGGCCCCCAATGGGGCCAGGCCGGTTATTTCACCATGCCCTATGCCTACCTTGAAACCCTGGCCAGTGATTTCTGGACAATCCGGCAATAGAAGAGGGTAAGTCGGTTTTCATCTATTACTCCATTTTCACAAATTGAAATAAATCATTTAAGGGGATTACGTGCATTTTATAATAAATCTTCTCAAAAAACGACCAGCAATTATAGTCTTTGTTGTAACTTTTTTAATGTACAGCCCTTTGCTTTTTAATCATTATGTTGGGGATGACAATTTTATTATCGAGAGAAATATATTCTACAGTTCTTGGAAAAATGTCCCTCGATTATTTGAAAATGGGTACAATATAAACGTTAATAGGATTATTTTTAGTAATGAATCCCGATCTGATCTTGGAACGGGGAGTGTCAGCTACAGGCCGATTTCAAATTTGACTTATTTTTTCGATTATCATTTGTTTCAAGCTAAGCCATACGGTTCCCATCTGATCAATATCTTAATTCATTGTGTAAACTCCATTTTGGTTTATTGGATTGTTGATCAGATTTTTTCCTCATCGGTATTAGGGGTATTTGCGGGGCTTCTCTTTTCTTTACACCCCATTCAGTCCGAAGCTGTGGCCATAATGAGTTATCGGGCAGATGTTTTTGCTACGATGTTTGTTTTGCTTTCTTTTTATTTTTGGATTAGATTTAAACGAAGCAGCTATATACGGACGGAATATTATTTTGGGTCTTTAACAATGTTCCTTCTTGCTTTGTATAGTAAAGAATCAGCTTTTATGCTGCCGTTTGTAATTCCATTGTTTGATCAAATATTGGCCGCCCCACACATAAATTTAAGGAAGAGAGGGGTATACTATATCGGTTTTATCCCGATCTTGGTTTTTTATCTATATTTTTATTTTGTTATATTTCCAAATTCTTCTCTTTCTTATCATTGGCTAGGAGGATCTTTTGTTAATAATTTACTTATCATAGGGGATATTTGGTACATCTATCTAATCAATATATTTTTACCTTGGACAGTGAAATTGGTGCCAGGATTATATTGTCCAACTGTGCCTGGCATAGCTGCAAGAATGGAAATTGGGACAACATTCATCATATTGATAACGAGTTTATTTATCCTGTGGCGTAATCATAAAGAATGTTTCTTTTTTTTGTTGTGGTATATCATTTTTTACCTTCCAGTCTCTAATCTGATTCCTATAGCAAATCCAATGGCGCCCCGTTTCATGTACTTACCTTCGGTAGGGCTATTAATTGTTTTAGCGTTCCTTTTACATAGATTATTTAAGAATGGTTTTCTAAAAAAATATTCTCAATCTTTATCGGGCATACTTCATGCAGCTATAATTGTGGTTTGCGTGACCAAAACATTGTTCTTAAATGGTGATTGGAAAAGTAATTTTGATGTGGGGTATGCTTGGATAAGGGATTATCCATCAGTCGGTCGAGGGTATGCATTGCTGGGAAAAGAATATTATAAGGCATATCGTTTTGAACGAGCCAAAGAATATTTAGAAAAAAGCCTTTTATTAGGAGATCGACAGCCAAGAGATGTCTTGATTTTAGCAGAGTGTCGCATGCGTTTGAGAAAGATCGATGAAGCCGAGGTGCTGCTTAAGGGCATTATCTTAGGATTTTTCAAATTTCAAATTGATGAATTTGGGGGGTCCTTAGAGAACATCAAGCCATTATTGGAAAAATTAGGCCAGCCAACAGATAGGTTTAGGGATATTGAAAGCGCAGTCGATTGGCTAAACTCTAGTATAGAACCGTTTCAAATTTATGTTAAATATGTAAAAACAAATGGAGTGGATAAGAATATTCGTAGTTTACTTCCTCAGTATTTTGAATTATTATCTAAAGATCAGCTCAAGAAATTGGCTCTTACATCGGATGGGGAAAAGCTTAAAAGAATAATATTAAATCAGTTTTATTCACAAGAAACTCCAAAAACGCTTATTTTGAAATATTCTGATTTTGATCTTCCTTTCCTATACTTAGGAGAGATATATTATAATCGGAAACAAAACCAGCAAGCACAAGAAATGTTAGAAAAAGCATTGGCATTAAATCCAAAAGAACCATCAGCATACATGTATTTAATGAACATTTATTTAAATTCACATCAGCTTAATGCAATACAAAACCTCTTGAAAAAATCCAATCTTTACCTAAGATCAGAAAATATTTTAGAGCTTCGTAATGTTTTAGAAAGATCAAAGCAAAAATTTTAGTTGGATAAAATTTACGCTAATCGGGGATGATTCTTTATGTTAGAGCGTGATGCGCATTTTTCATTAATGAAGAATTATTTTCCTTTTTTGAATGGTTTACGCTGTTTTGCTGTTTTATGGGTGATGATACACCATATCCTCATTTTTCTCATTTTTACCGATAGGAATGAAAAATTAAGTTTATGTAAGAGATTTTGTTTTGCTGGACACTGGGGGGTCGATTTATTTTTTGTTATTAGCGGGTTTTTAATTACAGGCTTGTTGTTGCCTAAAGATAAATCAAACGATTTGCCGAAAATCTTAAGATTTTATATCAGGAGATTTTTTAAAATAGTTCCTTCCTATTATTTTTTGCTAATTTCTATTTTAACTTTGATTTTAATTTTTTTCAATCAGGCTTACTCAAAACCAATTTTAGAAAATAATTTTCTGTTATATTTTAGCTTTACTGATAATTTATTTCATGTCCATAATCTTTTTTTGGATCATTTATGGTCTATTGCGGTTGAAGAGCATTTTTATATCATTTACCCAATGATTATTTATTTCATAGGCTCATTAAATGGGGGAAAGTTTTCTAGAAAATGGCTTATTATCGTACTAATTTGTGTTCTTTTTGTAGTCAATTATTTAAGATATATATTTTATAATAAAATGGCAGAAGAATTGATCCAAAACACTATTTTTCGGGTTGATGGGATAGCGATTGGTTGTTTAATAAAACTGTTGCAAGAATGGATTTTTGGTCTTCCATTTAAGAAAGTTTTAAGTTATGTCTTTTTAGTTTTGACATTGAGTTTATGGGGAATACTTATTTATTATGGTCAAATAACAACATGGTATTTCCCTACATTGGCGGTTTTTGCCTCAGCTTCGTTGATAATAACATGTCTAATGGGAAATCAGTTTTTAATTAGTATTCTTGAATTGAATGTTTTTCAATTCATAGGCCGTATTTCTTACAACTTGTATCTTTGGCATTATCCCATGATTTTTATTTCTGCTTATCTTTTTAAACAATATTCAAGTTTATTGATTCCTGGTTATGTTTTATTAAGTTTCCTAATGGGTTGGCTCATGACAAATACTTTAGAGATGTATTTCCTTCGATTGAGAGATAAATTTTTTAAATGAATCAAACCATAGATTTCTATTCATTAAAAGAAAGAAAACAATGACTGGAATTACAAGGTCGTTAGATGCAGGTAAGGTGGTATTATTAGGATTTTTTATGCTTGGCCTGGGGGCAGCCCAGGCCCATGCAGGCAAGGTCAACGTTATAGCCACCATCAGTATTATTGGTGATGTAGTCAAGAACGTGGCTGGTGATTCTGTTAATCTGGTCACCTTGGTTGGGCCGAATGGAGATGCCCATGAATATGAACCAATACCGGCAGATTCTGTGAATTTGGCCCATGCGGATATTATTTTTGAGAATGGTTTACACCTGGAACATTGGCTCGATAAGTTATATTCGGCAAGCGGCTCAAAAGCCAAACGTGTTGTTGTGTCTCAAG
>CAYZLU010000134.1:0-6598 GCA_964479285.1 uncultured Planctomycetales bacterium
CGGCTCAATGGAATTGCTGTAAATGTCAGCCTGCAAATGGTCCTGGGTCAAAATCATGATCACATCTGCTTTTTGGGTAGCCTCCTCAACGGACATGGGCTTAAATCCGTCTTTAACGGCTTTTTCATGGTTAGGACCGCCTGGACGCTGGGCGATAATGACCTTCAAGCCGCTATCACGTAAATTCAACGCCTGGCCGCGGCCTTGAATGCCGTACCCGACCACCGCGATGGTCTTGTTCTTGATATCATTAATATTGCAATCTTTGTCGTAGAAAATTTTAGCCATTAATCATCCCCTTCGCCGTCTAAATGGGCCTGTGTATGACGCAAACCAATGGTTGCATAAACAGGCTTGATAATTGAGGTCACAAAATCTTTCGTGTCATTCACGTTAAGCTGTTTAAAAAGAAACTCAAAATTCTTTTCAATTTCAGCGGCAATGCCTTCCTTGACATGTTCAGGCAGGCCGTAAATTTCTTTTTTAAATTGCCCTAAAGCGCGTTTGCGGGCCTTATAAATAAATTGTTCTTCAGTGTCCTTGGGCTTGCGTTCTGAAGCGCAGTTGACCTTGCTCCATTCCACCATTTTAGCATAGAGGTCTTTAGGAAACAATTTACTGTCCAAGGTATTGTTTTGAAAATTAGTGGCCAAATGGATCTCAATGGTATTGATTTCCGGAAATTTATTAAAGGCCTCATCGGGCAAGGTGGAAGCGCCATGCTGGACCGCACCACCCAGACCATATTTCTTCTGTGCTGCAGCAGACAGTGATTTTAAAGTGTCAAAATCCACCTTCACATCCGCAATTTTACCATCGGGTAAAACCACCCCACCGTGAGAAGTGCCCGTCTGTACTGAAATCTTGCTTAGGCCTTCCAGGCCTTTTGCCAAACTCTGGTTATACCCATCCATAAATGCTGTTAATTCTTCCACAGTGCTGTTTTTGTGGCCGACTTCCCCAATCTCACCACCAACTGAAATTTGAATGCCTTTAGGCTGGATCGAACGGATGAGCTTGGTCATTTCAGCGCATACTTCAAAATTGTCTCTCTGCTGTTCTGTCAATGAAGGACGGCCCAAATCAACCGTCGTTGAAGAATCAACATCGATGTTATAGAAACCAGCAGCAACGCAATCAGCCACCATGTCTTTAAGGCCAGCAACTTCCTTGGACTTGTTTTCAACATAAGCTGTGGCCTTGATTTGGCAATGGTCCCCCTGGACAAACACCGGGCCGCTGTAACCTTCTTTAATAGCAGCCGCCAAAATGACTGCAGAGTACTCAATGGGCGGCTGATTGGTGTAGCCCATTTCAGATTTGGCAATTTCAAAAATAAAGGCACCGGCATTCAGGCGTTTGGCTGTGCGAAAAATGGCCCGCGCCAAATAATAAGTCAAAGAACGCAAATTCATGGCTGGTACAGTAAAATTCTTGCCTTTTCCCGTCCCACGGGCTTTATACACATCGTGGATGGAAGCCAAAAATATCCCCTTGGCCTGTGCCTGGGCTTGAATGTCACGGGCCACGACCTCTTTTTCCTTGATATTATCGGTCATGACCAATTTCTGCACTGTTTCATCAATATTAAAAGAAGCTTGCGCTGTATTGACTGCCATTTCTTCTCTCCTTACTGAATCCCGCCGGCCTGCTATCTGGCCCAAGCGGGCTTCATTTTACGTTAAAATTTTTAATAATTCATAACGCCGGTCCATGTCCTCATGGATACGGCGAGTAGCATCTTTAAGGTCAACGACATTGATCTTGTCCTGCAAAACGCCGACTGCTTTTCCATAAATACCATTAAGTAAAAGATCGACTGCCGCCGCACCCAGACGTGTGGACAAGATCCTGTCTTGACCGCTGGGTGTACCACCCCGCTGCACATGGCCTAAAACAACATAACGGGTTTCCAGGCCAACGGCTTTAGTGATATTCTCAGCCACTGTTTGGGCTTTCGCGGCCCCTTCGGCAACAATAATGATCCAGCTAACCTTGCCTTTAGCGTTACCTTCACGGGCTTCATCATGCATGGCTTGATAATCAAAAGGGCGTTCAGGTATTATAACATCTTCCGCGCCGGCTGCAAGAGCAACTTCCATGGCGATGTAGCCTGATTTATTGCCCATGACCTCAACCACAAAAATACGCTCCATGCTATGGGCAGTATCACGGATCTTGTCAATAGACTCAAGCGCTGTATTGATGGCTGTTGAGCAACCGATGGTTTGGTCTGTGCCATTTAAATCATTGTCAATTGTACCTGGTAACCCGATGGTCGGGATCCCATGCAATTCATATAAACGGCTGGCACCCTTATAAGAACCATCACCTCCAACGACAACCAGGGCATCAATGCCATTGCGGTGCAGGACCTCAGCGGCGTTGCCCTTACCTTCATCAGTAGAAAAATCCTTGGACCGGGCGGTTTTCAAGATAGTCCCGCCCCTGTTAATAATATTTGACACTGATCTATGGTTCATAGGGACAATATCATCATCCAGAAGCCCTTGATAACCACGCATAATACCCGCAACTTCAAGGCCAAAATGCAAGGAATACCGCGTCACTGAACGGATGGCTGCGTTCATCCCGGGACCATCGCCGCCTGAAGTCAAAATCCCTATTTTTTTAATTTTATTAGCCATGATGACGACCTCTTCTTAAATTCAAATTTTTAAAAGGATATTTAATGATTATATCACCAGACTCCTCAGCGGGGGGAAAAATTCACAATTTTTGCGATTTTCGCTATTTTACTGCGGCAGAGAGGCAAAGGTGCTTCATTACCATCTCGTTTAATTCGTAAATTCAAATTGGCAGAGTTAAAAGGGAAAGATTATTGGATAGGAGCTTGAATTTCAAGTAAAGACCAAATACTTGTGATCGGTATCATTTTATAAATGATCGGCGAAAGGCTGTCAATGCCATCTTTCTTAATTCGCTCTATCATGGCAGGGTCAACGATTAGTTTAACACCATCTCCCTCTTTTCGGACCCTCATACCATCAGAAATATTTAAATCAATACCACCGGGAGTTCGATCGACTGATTCCATTGCCAGATCAGATTTTCTCGACTCTGCAATAATTTCAATCGTCCTTTTAATTTCACCATCATCCAAGAATCCTTTCGTCTTTTCTTTCTCTGCTAAAGCTGTCAATTCATCTTGATATTTTATCGTATGGGATCTTGGATGTTTTAGGAGAAGATGCGTCTGTTTAACAATAGTGTCATGGTAACGGGCTGAATACAAGGGTTGAAATTTATTCATGTAACCTGCTAAAATATTTGATAAAACAATACGGTCTTTTTTTGATAAAGTTTTTCCCTTAACAATCCTTTTAGCATTCTCTAGGTCATACTTAGTCAATTTAAATGCAATGTCCGTAACAATCAGCATCATTGACCCTAAAAAAAGTATGTCCTTGTCGGATTTCCTTGTTAGTTTCTCTTTAATAGACATATACTCCCACGTATCTTTCAATTTTAAATGGTACGCTGAAGTTATCCAAGTCAAGCGGTTCATAATTTCACTTGGTATTAGCTCTTTTACTTTTGGCTTAAAATCAATGACAAGTTGCTTTTTGCTGCCTAAACCAAATTCTCCTGTTTGAACATCTCTTGTTCTAACTGAAATATTATAGGCACCATATAACGCTTCCTCTAATCGAGAACGTAACTTTTCTATCAAATCCGATAACTTACCAAAAATAAGAGCTGGTTCAATGTCATCAGCAATACTATTTGCCTTTGAATCTCGTTTGACAAGACCTATTTCAACGGACACCCCTTCACCCTCATGATAAACTCCATTCATCACAAATGCCTTTTTCAAAAATTTACGATCTACTGATAGCAAATGACCAAGCATCCATTCTAATGTTACCGTCTTCCCCTGGTCTTCGGGAATGCCCCAGCCTCTGAATTTTTTAACGACCAAAGGAGCCTGTAAAATTTTCTCTAAAGCAGCTTTTTGAGGAGAACCTTCCGGCATCTCCTCACGAGGCAAATAATCAACACCTAAAGGATGTTGGCGTTCAATAAAAAAACGTTCTTCTAACATTGCCGCATCAGCATGAAAAGGGTTTATTTCTAGACCTACCTTCATGTCTACCAAAGCTCGACCTGGTGCAGAAACGAACAATTTTTGAACCCCCATTGCCATATCAATTGTTGTAACAGGATCAGAAGCCATCCCTTCATCCACACCCCCTGAAAAATATTTCCTGGGAATGCTTTGGCCGTCCGGCAGAGCGTCTTCTTTTATATAGTTAAACACGCCCTTCCTGTAGGCTTTCAGGTATTGTTCATAAATTTTCTTTTGAATGCCTGGATCATTTAGATCGATACCTTTGACTTCATTTTTGTCTGCATAAACCTGGTTTAGCAAAGCCTGCCGCAAGTTCTTTTTATACCAGCTAGAAAGGATTATGGAGTTGAATATTTGACGCAAATTGGCGAAATTCTTGCCGGTATTGACCTCCTTTTCAAGTTGAGGAAGGATGATTTGGCGGATGACTTGGGAGGTCACGTTATGCGTTAGGTTGTTTACCTGGTGTGATTTCATACTCAACCCAGGATCCCTTGGCCCTGGGCCTGCGGACACGGCCCCTTCAGGGACCTGCGCATTCTTGCTTAAAGCCAGGTAATCTTCTTCCAGCATCACCTTCAAATGGCTGTCAATTACAAACGCCTTTTGATTGTGCTCAAATACCTCAGCCTTATCTGCCGTGATCCATACCTTATTAAACGTATTCACCGGGATTTCTGTGGTGCCATACATGGCTTGTGCTTTTGCATAGACCTTGTCCCAAAAAGTCATTCCCAATTTATTTTCAGGGTAAATCAATGAAGCTGAGATTTGTTTCAAAATATAATCCTGCCCTAAAAGGTCTCTCCCCATATCAGTATGGCCTAAAGTTTCGGGAACTATCTTGTCTTTTTCATAAGGGCTCAGGTTTACCCATACGTCTTTATCAGGGATGGCCAGGCCGGCAAGAAAATATTTAATGAGCTTTTCGCCTTCCTTCTTAAGAGGATCTCCTGACATCTTGTCCTGGCCTGCATCCACAATAAAATCAAATAGAAAAGGATTGTCCTTATGGACAGACACACCTTTAATAATGACAGGCTCATAAGCAGGGCTGAGCTTGACCATGCTGCCTGGAGCAGGCAAACTTGCAAAAGTTTCAGCATTTCCGCCCAAGTTGGAACCGCTTTCGGCGGAAGCTTTAGGCATACAATCTAAAGAAAGCAAAAAGAAACAAAATATAACAATTGAATGTATTAGTTTTTTAAACATTTTTAGATAGATAACATCCCAAATAAATTAACAAAATAAAAATGAAGAAAAGATGAATTAAGAATTAATATTTGTTCCATTCATAAGGAAATTATTTTAGTAAAATATTGAAATGTATCAATTGTACCGAGGTATAACCTATGTAACTGGTTAAAATAAAGGCCTGATTATCGTTGATAATCAGGCCTTTAAAAAAATAGGAAGGTATTTAAAATTAAGGGGTTATTTCGGAGATTAATACCTGTAATGTTCAGGTTTAAAAGGTCCATGCGGATGTACGCCCAGGTACTTCGCTTGCTCCGGGGTCAGGACATCCAGTTTTGCACCGACCTTGGCTAGATGTAGACTGGCTACTTTTTCGTCTAGATTTTTTGGCAACGTGTAAACTTTATTTTCGTATTTATGGCCGTTTTGCCAAAGTTCTACCTGGGCCAAGACCTGGTTTGTAAAAGAATTGCTCATCACAAAAGAAGGATGGCCCATGGCACATCCCAAATTGACCAGCCTGCCTTCGGCAAGGATGATGATTTTTTTGCCGTCAGGATAAACATATTCATCTACCTGGGGCTTGATTTGCACTTTTTTGATGTCTTTACGTTTATTCAAATAAGCAATATCAATCTCGGAATCAAAATGACCTATATTGCAGACAATCGCCCCGCTTTTCATGATGTCCAGGTGTTTGCCAGTGATGACACTTACACAGCCTGTGGCTGTAACAAAGATGTCACCGATCTTGGCAGCTTCATTCATGGGCATCACCTGATAACCTTCCATCGCTGCCTGTAAGGCGCAGATAGGGTCAATTTCTGTGACGATGATGCGTCCTCCCAAACCTTTAAAAGACTGGACACAGCCCTTGCCCACGTCCCCATAACCAGCCACCACGCAGACCTTGCCGGCGATCATGCGGTCTGTGGCGCGCTTTATACCATCGATCAATGACTCGCGGCAGCCATATAAATTATCAAACTTGGATTTCGTGACGGAATCATTGACATTAATTGCAGGGACCTTCAAGGTACCCTTATTCATCATTTCATATAAACGATGAACGCCAGTAGTGGTCTCTTCAGAAAGGCCACGTATATTTTTTAAATATTGTGGATATTTTTCATGAACCATGACAGTCAAATCCCCGCCGTCGTCCAAAATCATATTGGGCCCCAGACCGTCAGGCCAATGAATGGTCTGCTCCACGCACCAGTCATACTCCTCAAGACTTTCACCCTTCCAGGCAAATACAGGGACACCGGTAGTCGCTATGGCAGCGGCCGCATGGTCCTGGGTCGA
>CAYZLU010000135.1:0-6518 GCA_964479285.1 uncultured Planctomycetales bacterium
GCGGGTGTCCGCAAGCTTGGGCACCAGGTGAACCTGGGTTATTTTTCCCAGACCAGGCTTGATGTTTTAAACCCATCCCGTACGGTATTTGAAGAGTTGGTGTCTGCTACTGAGCGCAGTGTGCCGCAAGCCCAGATGCGGACCTTATTGGGTGTATTTAATTTTAGAGGTGATGATGTATTTAAACCCGTGCGTGTTTTGTCTGGAGGTGAGAAAAGCCGTTTGATCTTGGCCAAGCTTTTGATCAATCCACCCAATTTTATTTGCCTGGATGAGCCTACTACCCATTTGGACATTGACGGGGTGGAAGCCCTGACAAGTTGTTTTCAGAAATATGAAGGCACCTTATGTTTTATCAGCCACGACCTATTTTTTGTCAAAAATATCGCCAATCATATTGTGGAAGTCATCCCCGGTGAGCTTAAAAATTATCACGGTAATCTTGATTATTATTTGGAGAAAAAGGCAGGTATAGAGGCACAGAAAACCGGCCAAAAGCCCAAGGCCACGGGTACCACGGACAATAAGAAAACTGCTTCAATCTCTTTGGAAGACATCAAGAACCAGCAGTTAAAAGAGGCGCACCAACGCCATAATGAGGCTATTAAGCGTCTGGATGAGATCAAAAAAGAAAGCCGGGCCCTGGAAGCTGAAAGCAAACAGTTGGAAACAGAAAGCTATGTCAAGTCCCGCTTTTTAAGCGATGCCTTTGGCCGTGATCCAAATATGATCAAGGAGTATGGCATACGCCTTAAAGAGATCCAAAAGCGGATGCGGGATATAGTTGTTATTTTAAGCCAATTGCAAGAAGAGAAGATCAGGATAAGTAAGTGATAAACTACTAAATATGAAATTAATAAGAACCCACCCTTATTTATTACTATTGCTTTTAGGATTCGGTGGTTGCACCATTCTCGGTAATCTTGATGAAATCTCCACATTACAGCAGTATTCGAATGAAAAGGACGCCCAGCACCGGCAGGTCAAATCCATCAATGATCATTATGATGCTCTGAGCAAGGCCATTGCCCAGGGCCATATCAGTGAATATAAGGACAAAGATGCATTTGTGCGTTCTTTTGGAGGCCCCATCCTTAAGAAAGTTTTGAGTAACGGCACTCAACGGTGGCTTTACCGTTATGCCATCTATAGATTCGCTAAAACCAAGGTATACGTGTATTTCGACACCGCGGGTAAGATGGTCAAATGGGAGCAGCTTCCATGCCCGAAATTCTTTTAGCTATTATCGGTATCCTCATTTTGGTTGCAGCCATGGTTGTCCTGGTCTTTTTCATGCGTAAGCAAATTACCCAGGAAATGCGCCTGGCCCAGGAGCAGATCCTGCAGACCGCCCGCCAGCAGATGGAGTTTTCTCAGGGAGAAGCTGCCTCACAATTGGAACTGCGCAAACAAGCCATTGAACATACTGTCGCAGGACTTAAAGAAGAGTTAGCTAAATACCAGCAAATGCTGCGTGAGTCCCAGGGCGACCATGCGCGCAAGTTTGGCAGTCTTGAAAATGAACTCAAAAATGCCTCCCTCGCCACTCAAAAGCTCCAGGAAAGCACTGTCAAACTAAATAATATTTTAGGCAATGTCAAACTGCGCGGGCAATGGGGCGAACGCATGGCTGAAGACATCGTCCGTTACGCTGGCCTTATCGAGAATGTCAATTATCTCAAGCAAAATGTCAACACTTCCGCGACCAAGCCTGACTACACCTTTCTTCTGCCTCAAGGGTATTGCATCAATATGGACGTCAAATTCCCTTTGGATAATTACCTTCAAATGGTCAATGCCGCAGAAGGGATGCAGAGGGACAGTTACGAAAAAGAATTCATTAAAAACGTCAAAGACCGCATCAAAGAGATCCAGAACCGTGATTATATCAACCCGTCGGAAAATACCCTGGATTTTGTGTTGCTGTTTATCCCCAATGAACAGGTCTTTGGTATGATCCAGGAAAAGATGCCGGATGTCATGGATTTTGCCCTTAAACAAAAAGTAGTGCTTTGTTCACCGTTTACCCTTTATGCCATGCTGAGTGTGGTCCGTCAGGCCCATGAACATTTCCGTTTTGAAAAAGACATCAAGAAGATCATTGAGCTTATCGAGGGCTTTACCAAGGACTATGAATTATTCAAGAACCGTTTTGCGGACTTGGGAGGCCTGATTGACAAGGTGAGCGGGCAGTATGCGGACATTACGGACAAAAGTTTTAAGAAGCTAGACAGCAAGATCCAGCGCATAGAGGACCACAAAAAAGGCCATAAGATCCCTTCGGGCCTGGATGTCGAGGGTGCTTTGCCCAAGGCGGCCAAGGACTTGATTGATGCATCCTGAAATATTTTTTAGAGACGAAGGGATCATTGCCTTGACCAGTGATGCCACCATTGATTTTACGCCGATGGATTTTGACAGTCCATTGACGGGTGACCAGCGTGCCTATTTGCAAAGCGCATGCGGCATGGATGTGCCACAAGTATTTTGGCGCAGGCAAATCCATGGTGATGATATTCTAATAGCGCTTGGGGGTGTGAAAACATCCAAAGGCTGCATTGATGCTGACGCGTATATCACTCATGAAAGAAATTTGCCTATTGCCATACGCACCGCGGATTGCGTGCCGGTCTTTATTTTTGATCCCCTTCATCGTGTCCTAGGTCTGGCCCATGCCGGATGGAAGGGTACTTACAAGGCGATTGCCCTCAAGACCGCGCAAAGGATGCAGGAAGAATATTCCAGCCGGTTTTCTGATTTAAAAATTGTCCTGGGACCAAGCATCCGTGACTGCTGTTACCAGGTTGGTGAAGAGTTCCGTGATTATTTTCCAGCCCACGTCGAGGACCGGGGCGGCTATCTCTACGCGGATGTCATCAATGCCAACCGCGACCAACTGCTGCAAGCTGGTGTGCTTTCAGAAAATATTTTTGATTGCGGGATATGCACGTGTTGTCATCAAAATTATTTTTCTTTTCGGCGTGATGGTATAAGGGCCGGACGCATGATATCATTAATGATGCTAATATAGTGCATTCCTCACCCTTGATGGGGGAGGTTAGGTGGGGGTGTAAACTATGAATACCCAATACATAATCATTCTCGTCACCGCCAAAAATAAAAAAGAAGCTGCAAAAATTGCCCGGGGTCTGTTGCAAGACAAACTGATCGCCTGTGCCAATATCATAGATGGTGTGCAATCGTTATTCTGGTGGCAGGGCAAGATCGATTCCTCCAGAGAAGTTTTGTTGGTATTGAAGACCAGGAAGATTTTATTTAAGAAAGTATCAGCCAGGGTAAGATTTTTACATAGTTATCAAACTCCTGAAATCATCGCCGTGCCTATCATCAATGGCAATGCAGGTTATCTTCAATGGCTTGATGATAATTGCCTATAATAGAATTACTGGGCAATGGAAGAAAATCATATGCGTCTTAAAGAATGTGTTTTTTTGGTCCTATTTATATTTTCTTCTTCGGAAGCTTGGGCGATGGGCCATTTGTCTGTGCAGGCGAGCAATGATCCATTAATAGGCAAGTCAGCCCAAGATTTTATGTTGACTAAAACAGACGGCAAATCCGGCATGCTCATTGGTCCGCAAAAGGGGAAGGAAGTGATTTTGATTTTTTGGGCGACCTGGTGCTCTCATTGTTATGAAGAATTAGGGGCCATCAATGATGGCCTTGCATCCATTGAAGAAAAAGGCATCAAGATCAAACTGGTGGATGTGGGGGAGACCAAGGAAGACGTCAAAAATTATTTCAAACAGCGACACATGAAACTGGTCAGCTTTGTTGATGAGGACAGTATTATGCAAGCAAAATATCATCTTATCGGGGTGCCGACCTTGATATTTATCGATAAAAAAGGCATCATCCGCAACGTGACCCACGCATTCCCTTCAGATTACGAAAATTATTTCAGCGTTAGATAGCAAACAGAGATTTGTCATTGCGTTAATAAATGTATGGAATTGAACCCAATACCAGAGCAGAGAATTAATTACTGGTGCTTGATCTTGCTTTTAACGTCCGCTTTTGCGCGCAGTTGGCTCATGAAGGTGATGAGTATCTGGTTGCGTCCCTCGGAGCTGAGCATTTGCCTGAAATTCTCTTTGTCTGATTCATACTGCCCGTCTTCAGGCTTCTCTTGTTTTTCCAGATAGATGATGGCAGGGCCTTGGGAAGTGGATATGACCCCGCTCAATTTTTTCTTGGCGTTAAGCGAGTCCGTTTCCTGCTGGAATTCCTGGATCAGCCCTGTACTGGCAACATAATCCCTGCGTCCAAAGGCAGGTGTTTCTTGCGGGTTTAGTCCAAGGTCCTTAGCTGATGTCTTGAAATCCTTGGTTTTTAAGGCCTCGGTCAAAGCTCTGAGCGACTTGTCAGCTTGGGGCTTGGCCAGGGCAAATCCTTTTTCCAATAACAGGGCATCCTTGACTTTGTCCTTGATATCTTGCAATGGAGGGACGGCAGAGTCATTTTTCTCCTTAAGTTGCACGATTTGCCATCCATCCGGCGCTTCCAGAGGAGGGGAATATTCACCAGGTTTCATGGCAAAGAATTTTTGGATATTATCAGGGTTGGATGCAAAGGTCAGGATGGGCTGGTCTAGGGTAAAGGGTGCTGAAGTTTTGACCTCAAGTTTTAATTGTTTGGCAAGGGACGAAAAACTAGACGCAGGTGTCAGTTCTTTGGAAAGAGTATCAGCAAGGGCCTTGTCCTTGGTCTGGACGTAATTAAGGACAATGGTGGGCGGCAGGCGGAATTGCTCTTTGTGTTGTTCATAATATGTCTTAATTTCGTCATCGTTGGCCGCGGCGTTTTTGGAAAAATCCGAGGCAGTAAACAAAACATACCCCAGGGTGATTTTTTCATTGCGTTTTTGGTACTCTTTCTTTAATTCAGCTTCACTTAATACCCTTTCAGGGGCCACGTCATCAATGAGTTTTTTAATCATCAATTGTTTGCGCATGCCTTCTTCAAAGTCATGGGTGGACCGGTCAAAGATGCCGGGGTTCTGCACAATTTCTTGATAAAGCGTTTGGTCGAATTTTCCATCTCTCTGAAAAAACGGGATCGTCGCGATGTCAGCCACGACTTCTTGGTCACTGACTTGAATGTTGCGTTTTTGGGCTTCTCCCAGCAAGATCAGGCGGTCCCAGGTTTCTTGTTCTAAATCGATCCTGTTGCCATTCTTAAAGAACTCATCGCCGTACATCCTGATCGCCTGGTCACGGGCGTCCGCGTAAGCCTCCTGGAAATCCTTACCGCTGACATTGTGTCCATACATCGTTCCAGGGCTGTTGATCGTATCTAAACGATAGGCGGTACCGAAAACACCGAATGATAGGATAATAATAATTGCAATGATCCAAAGGATGGTTTTATTGACACCTTTTTTGCGCAGAACTTCAAGCATATTCACCTCATATGATTAATGATTGCAAAAACCGTGCCATTATAGCGGACACAAACTGGTTTTACAATAAAATAACTTTACTTCTTATTGTTCGGAGGCTATAATTGCCGGCTACAGACAACACGGAGAATTGGGTCAAGGAGAGTATGAAAAAATTGAAATTAGGATTGCCGAAAGGCAGTTTGCAGGACGCGACCATCGCCTTATTTGAGAAAGCAGGTTTTAAGGTGATGGTTTCTACCCGTTCTTATTTCCCTCAAATTGATGACGAGGAAATCTCTCCTGTCCTTCTGCGTGCCCAGGAAATGTCCCGTTATGTTGAAGATGAGACACTGGATTGCGGCATTACCGGTGCTGACTGGATCGCAGAAAATTCTTCCCAGGTGACTTCTTTGGCTGAACTTTTATATGCCAAACAAACCAGCAATAAAGTGCGTTGGGTCTTGGCAGTGCCTGAAGCTTCATCTATTAAGTCAGTCAAAGATTTGCAGGGCAAGAAAATTGCCACGGAAGTTGTCAATGTCACCAAGAAATATCTGGCCAAACACAAGGTCCGGGCTGACGTAGAGTTCTCTTGGGGTGCCACCGAAGCCAAGGTCGCCACTGGACTCGTTGATGCCATTGTTGAGTTGACTGAAACAGGATCGTCCCTGCGTGCCAATAAGCTGCGTATTGTCGACACCCTGTGCGAATCCACCACGCAGTTTATCGCCAATAAAAAGGCCATTAAAGATCCCTGGAAAAAGATGAAGATGGACCAGATTGTCCTGCTGTTAAAAGGTGCTTTGCAGGCCAAAAACATGGTGGGGCTTAAGATGAATGTGCAGCGTAAGAATTTGGATAAGATTTTGAAAGCAGTGACGGCGTTACGCAATCCCACCATTTCGCCATTGGTGAATGACCAATGGGTAGCTTTAGAAACTGTCATTGATGAAGGCACGGTGCGTAAAATTATCCCAGCCCTGAAAGAATCCGGGGCCGAGGGGATCATTGAATATTCGCTTAATAAGTTGATTTATTAAACCAAGGAAGGTGTACTTTATGCCCTGCGGTAGAAAAAGAAAATTAATCAAGATCCGGACCCACAAGCGTAAAA
>CAYZLU010000136.1:0-905 GCA_964479285.1 uncultured Planctomycetales bacterium
TTAAATCGCCCGCAGGTATTCAAAGATTGGTCTAGACAAAGGGTACCACTTAACAAAGCAAGTGACTTCTATCAAGGAATGAAATTATCAGAAGATAAAGGTTTATGGCACTCAACAGGGTTGAATGCCGTACATTGTGCGATTTCTCTAAGTGACGCGTTGACGATTTATTATTTGTCTAAAAGGTTTAGTGGAGATGATCACAAGTAGGCTCCCGAATTGCTTTCGCGGATTCCTGTTGCTGGTATTGAACAGAAGGCGAACAGCTTCAAAAAGATTATTTTAAAGAAACATATGATTGCTTATGAAGAACGGGAATTCCGTAAGAGTGAAGCTGCTGAAATCTCCCAGCAGACAGAGAGATTTTATCAGTGGGGAGTAGCCCAATTATAACAGTAGAGTCTAGGGAGGTTAAATAATATGGATATTTTTAACCGAGTTTATTGCCCACATTGCAGTAAAGAACAAAATATTCATAATGAAGAGCTTAAAAGTGTTGAGTGTTCCCGGTGTCACGGAGATGTTCCCATTAAGGCCAATGAAAGAAATTATTTCGTTGAAATTTATGTTAATCGTATTAGAAAGAGAAAGAAAATTGGTCCGAGCCGGGCTTGGGCCGAAACGGTGCTCAAGAAATGGACTGTTGAACAAGCCGAAGGGAAATTCTTAGATAAAAAGAAACAGTTTAATATCAGGTTTGAAGAATTTGTCGATGAGTATTTACAATTGCATTCAAAAGTTAATAACAAAGGATGGAAGACGGATATTGTAAGCTTCAAAACATTAAAGAAATATTTTGCTGGGAAATGCCTTCATGAAATCACACCGCACATGATTGATGTTTTTAAGCAGGATTTATCTAAAACATTAAAACCCGCTTCAGTAAATAGAAAATTATGTACTTT
>CAYZLU010000136.1:915-6499 GCA_964479285.1 uncultured Planctomycetales bacterium
AAAAACAATGTTCAATAAGGCAAGTGCCTGGGGGAAATTTTCTGGCTCTAATCCAGTACAGGCGGTTAAATTCTTTAAATTGAATAATGCAAGGCTAAGATTTCTTGAAAAAGATGAGATTGTTAAATTGTTGGCCCATTGCCCTGATCATCTAAAGGGAATAGTTATAGTTGCTCTTAATACGGGAATGCGGAAAGCGGAGATTTTAGGGTTAAAATGGCGTGATGTGGATATAAAGAGAAATATATTATATTTGCGTGAAACCAAGAATGGTGAAAAAAGAGAGGTTCCTATCAATGAACAAGTTAAAACTGTCTTTATAAACACTCTCAGGAATCCGCAAACTGAATATGTCTTTAATTATAATGATAAGCGCATCATAGATATAAAGAGAAGCTACTCGACAGCCGTAAAAAATTCTGGTATAAAAGATTTTACTTTTCATGACTTAAGGCATACTTTTGCCTCACATTTGGTCATGAGTGGCGTTGATTTGAATACAGTAAGGGAGTTTTGCTAGGGCATAAATCTTTACAAATGACACTTAGATATTCACATTTATCAGCTATCCATAAACACAAGGCGGTAGAAGGTCTATCCAAAAGGATGGACACAATTTGGACACCAAGCTCTAAATTCGAAAATGAACATAATGAGCCTGTTATCACAATTAATTCAAAATAATAAGTTTAAGAACATTGGGTCGGTAGCTCAGTTTGGGAGAGCGCGTCGTTCGCAATGACGAGGCCGGGGGTTCGATCCCCCCCCGATCCACTTTATCCGCCGTAAGACGGCTCATTCCCCTAAAAGGCCAAAGACCATGTACCGTTTTTATTGCCCGGATGCTGATTTTTCCAAATCTTCCATCGTCATTACTGATGCCCATGAAATTCATCACATAAAAGATGTCCTTCGGTTGAAAAAGGGGGCCTTGGTTCAAATTTTTAATTCCCAGTCCGAGCAGGCAGATGTGCTCATTGAACAGATCAATGAGGCAGGCATTCATGTGCGCGTAGAAAAGGTGAAGTCAAATGAAAAGGCCGGTACAAAAATCACCTTGGCTTGCGCGCCACCTAAAAAAGGTAAATTTGAGTTCATCATTGAAAAATGCACCGAATTAGGAGTTGATGAGATCATTCCTTTAAAAACTAAACGCACGGAAGTTGTTTTTAAAGAAGATAAGTGGCGGGGCAAGCTCAGCCGTTTTGAGGCAGTGGCGATCAATGCTTCCAAGCAGTCCAAAAGGCTTAGGGTCCCGCATATTTATCCGATGACATCGTTGCTTCAGGTTCTTAAAACCCTAGATCCTCAGGGCGTTCACTTATTTCCGTCACTTCATAATCATTCAAGGCATATTTCTGATGTGCTCATGAAATCTGATAAGCATCAATCAGTGACCATATTTATAGGCCCGGAAGGGGATTTTACTCCTGATGAAGTAGAATTAGCTACCAAGCACGGCTGTGTGCCGGTGTCTTTAGGGGATACGGTTTTAAAAGTGGAGACCGCTGCTATGGCTACCGTGGCTTTGGTCAAATTTCTTAGAAAAGATTGAGAAATTGACACAACGACCCCTCTTTTGTTGGAAGAATATGATATAGTTATGCTGGGTGACATTGGTCGGTCAAATTTCTATACAGAAATTAATTTCCAGTGTATACTTATACTTTGATTTCCATTCCCCTTTGGAAAAATTCCCTGTTTCTTGCTCGTCAACGAGGGTTGCGAGTATCACAGGGATTCACTAAATAAAATTTTATACGGAGGTATCATGGCTCAAGACAAAACAGTGGCAGAAAAGATTGAAAAAACAGTCAGTGACAAGACGGTAAATGCCGAACGTGAAAACCGTCTAAAAGCTTTGGATTTAGCTTTGGCGCAAATTGAAAAGCAGTTTGGAAAAGGTTCGATCATGCGCATGGACAGCAATATATCGGCGGACATTCCAGTCATTTCAACGGGCTCTTTGACATTGGATTTGGCTTTAGGTGTTTGGGGTATTCCCCGTGGCCGCGTGATCGAGATTTACGGGCCGGAGTCTTCAGGTAAAACGACTTTGACTTTAAGTGTCATTAAACAGTTGCAGCAAGTCGGCGGGGTGGCGGCCTTCATCGATGCTGAACACGCTTTTGATTCTAATTATGCCAAGACCCTGGGTGTTAAATTAGATGATCTTTTGGTTTCCCAGCCGGACACCGGTGAGCAAGCTTTGGAGATCGCCGAGACCCTGGTTCGTTCAAACGCTGTTGATCTGGTCGTGATCGATTCGGTCGCGGCCTTGACCCCTCGCGCGGAGATCGAAGGCGAGATGGGGGACGCGCACATGGGATTGCAAGCGCGTTTGATGAGCCAGGCTTTACGCAAATTGACCGCCGCCATCAGCAAGTCCCATTGCTGTGTTGTCTTTATCAACCAGGTCCGCATGAAGATCGGGGTGATGTTCGGCAACCCTGAAACTACCACCGGCGGCCGCGCTTTGAAATTTTACGCATCGGTGCGTATTGATTTAAGAAGAATTGAGTCCATCAAGTCCGGTGAAGATATTATCGGCAACCGCGTCAAGGCTAAAGTGGTCAAGAATAAAGTGGCGTCGCCTTTTAAAGAGGCTGAATTTGAGATTTATTTTAACGAGGGTATTTCTGAAGCTGCAGATATTCTAGATCTTGCCGTGACCAATGAGATCGTTCAAAAAAGCGGGGCCTGGTTTTCTTTTGAGAATGAGAAGATCGGACAGGGACGGGAAAGTACCCGTAAATATATTAAGGAAAACCCCAAGGTTATGACCAAGATCAAAAAGCTGGTCATTGAAAAACTCAAGGCCAAGCCTAAAGTTTGATGGTCCGGCTACGCTCACCACATGTGGGCAACGGTGTTAAAGCCGCGGCCTTGCGGTTTTTAAAAATCAGGCCGCGCAGCATCGCGGAAATGAAAGAAAAACTTAAAGTAAAAGGTTTTTCGTCGGCGGAAATAGAATCTACTGTGGTTGATTTGATGGCGTCGGGATTATTAGACGACCGGGCATTTACGAAAAATTGGATCAATTATCGTTTAGCCCGGCCGTTTGGTTTTAGAAGGATCATCCAAGAGCTTAAAGACAAAGGCATTGGCCAGGAAATGATTCGGCAGGCCATGGCAGGGCTCAAGGGCCACTATGATCCAGAGAATGTTGCCCTGGAATTGGCCCAACGCCGTTGGGAAAGATTGCCGGCTGTTGACCCGGAAAAAAATAGAAGGAAGGTCCTGGATTTTCTCCTGCGCCGGGGTTTTGAGGAAGATATAGTAATGAAGGTGTTAAAAAGATTATGACAACCAACGAAATCAGGACGAAATTCCTGGAATTTTTTAGGTCCAAGGGGCACAGCATCATCGCGAGTGATTCGCTGGTTCCCAAGGACGACCCCACCGTTCTTTTTACGACTGCGGGCATGCAGCAATTTAAGCCGCAATTTTTGGGGCACATTGATGGTTTTACCCGGGCCGCGACCTGCCAAAAATGCCTCCGTACTGATGACCTTGATGTTGTCGGCAAGACAGATTTTCACCATACTTTCTTTGAAATGTTGGGAAATTTTTCTTTCGGGGATTATTTTAAAAAAGAGGCCATTCATTGGGCCTGGGAATTCTTGACGCATGAGTTAAAACTGCCTCAAGAGAAACTTTGGGTCTCGGTTTATCAAGAGGACACGGAGGCGTATTCTATTTGGGCCAATGAAATCAAGGTGCCGGCCGGACGTATCGTTAAATTAGGAGACAAGAGCAATTTTTGGCCGTCCAACGCCAGGCTTAACGGCCCCAACGGGCCATGCGGTCCCTGCTCCGAGATATTTTTTGATTATGGGACCAATCCCCATTGCCCTAAGGCCCAAGCATGCGATCCAGACTGTTCCTGCGGACGTTTTTCCGAAGTTTGGAACCTGGTCTTTACCCAATTCAACCGGAAAGATGGCGGCGTTTTAGAACCTTTGCCTGCAAAGAATATTGATACAGGCATGGGCCTGGAGCGTTTGGCTGCCGTGGTTCAAGGTAAAAAGAGCAATTATGAAACAGATAATTTTGTAGCGATTTTGAAGGTGATAAAGGACGCTTTCGCGGCCAACGGGGTCAAAGCAACTGAAACTGAATTTCGTATTATCGCGGACCACATGCGGGCAGTCACTGTTGGTATCGCAGACGGAGTGATGCCATCCAATGAAGGGCGCGGCTATGTGATGCGCAAACTCATTGTGGATATGAGCGATTTAGCCATCCGGGCAGGTATTGAAAAACCTGTCATTCATGCCTTTGTGGACATTGTTATTGAACGCTTGAGCGGGCCTTATCCGGAATTGTCAGGCAAGGCACATGAGATCAAAGAGCTTATAGAGAGGATTGAAGAGGCGTTTATTAAAGTACGTCGTGAACGCTTGCCAGAACTTAAAGGGCGTTTGCTGGCAAATAAAGATGACGCGCGAAGCTTGGGGGAAATTCTGTTTTTATACAGGGATACCCATGGTTTGACGTTTTCGACGATGGTTCTTGCAGCCAAAGATACTGGGATTTCAGATTTTATTTTGCAGGACGCTCTTAAAGTCTTCGAAGCCAACATGGAGGACCAGAAAAATCGATCCAGGTCTACAAGTAAAATGGCTGGAGATGTTTTCATTAACCAAGATATTGTCTTGAACCTTCCCAAGACGGAATTTTTAGGATATGGGCAGGTCAAAGCGGATGCTATTGTCTTGAAGGTTATGCATAGCGAAGACAGGATTTCACAAATTATTCTAAATCGTACCCCGTTTTACGCCGAATCAGGCGGACAGGTGGGGGACACTGGATATTTAACATGTGTCATTCCCGCGAAAGCGGGTCCTCATGCCGGACATTCGCAGGAGCTCGGAATCCAGAATACTGGATCCCCGACAAAAACATTCGGGGATGACAAAATATTTAAAATGCGTGTAACTGATACGCATAAATCAAATGACGTTTACATCCATAGCGGTATGATCGAACAAGGTAGTGTTAAGATGGGAGATCAGGTGCTAGCAATGATTGATCAACCCCGCCGTCAAGCCATCATGCGCAATCATACGGCCACGCATTTGTTACAGGCGGCTTTGCGCGAGACCTTGGGGACGCATATCAAACAGCAAGGGTCTTTAGTTGAAGAAGGCCGCCTGCGTTTTGATTTTACGCATCCCAAAGGGATCAAGCCTGAAGAGATGAAGAAAATTGAGAACAGGCTTAGTGAATTCATCCGTCGGGCAGATCCGGTGGTGACTGAGGTTTTGGCCCTTGAAGAAGCCAAGAAAAAAGGCGCGCTGGCATTTTTTGCCGAAAAGTATGGCCAGACCGTGCGCGTCGTTTCTATCGGTGATTATTCCCGGGAATTTTGCGGAGGGACGCATGTTTCCTCAACGGATGAGATTGAGGCGGTCAAGATCGTGTCTGAAGGATCAGTGGCCCAAGGGACACGGCGCGTGGAAGCGTTGACCGGCAACGCCGCTGTCGATGATTTTTTAAAAAGACAGGCCCAGGAATCAGCGGCGATTGAACAATCTCAAAGGGTCAAGCAGGAAGAAATGGCCAAGCAAAATGTCTATTT
>CAYZLU010000137.1:0-6498 GCA_964479285.1 uncultured Planctomycetales bacterium
AAATTATATCTCTGATTTTACTTTTAGTGGTCTAGATTTTTGGGGCCATTATAGTGATCTTCGAACGCCTGGCGTACGCACGGAGTAAATTACCCAAAGCTAATATAGGGTTTCACTCAAACGGTGATTTT
This sequence comes from uncultured Planctomycetales bacterium, assembly GCA_964479285.1. Lineage (GTDB taxonomy): Bacteria > Omnitrophota > Gorgyraeia > Zapsychrales > Fredricksoniimonadaceae > JABDGZ01. The sequence goes on from CAYZLU010000137.1 coordinate 132, forward strand.
TTGACAACAGAGAAATTAAAAAAACTTGATGAAATGGGTTTGAATTATTTAATGGTTAGTTTGTATGTAAATTATAACAAAGAAGAAGCCTTTCAAAAAAAACAAGCTCACGATGTAGGGGTGAAATTCTTGAATAAAATTGGGCTTCCTTTTGAAAAACTTGGTTTTTCTTGAAACCCACCCGCCTAAATTACTTAACCACGGGCTTTCTCTCTCAAAATTAGAAGAACTGCTCTGCGAGTTAGGTTATAACGATATTTATGATTTAGACGGAAAACCTATTAAAGGTTTAGAAAAGACTTTTGATTATAAAGTGATGGCTTATCGTACAGTTGTTGGCCTCAAAGGTCGAGAGTAGGGGATTGGAATTATAATTTTATAATTTTATAGAATTTGACTTCGTCGAAAGTATGTGATAAACTCAAACTATCATGAAGACTTTAACTATTCAAAAACACTACGTACCTTGTTCTATGCTTTCTTGCGCGTGGAGAAAGCATGCTTGGGAAGGTGTGTGTTGAATTAGTTAATTAAATAATTTTAGCAGTCAATTCAAACCACCGGCCCGTAAGAAGTCCGGTGGTTTTTTATTTTTAAGAAAGGGGGTGAGGAAAATGAAAAAGCAAACGTTCGAAAAGCAGAAAACAGGGAATATTCAAGAACAGGCTTTAGGCCAGGACCAAATACTTAAAGTCACAGCCTTATTGTATTTAAAAGAGGCATTGGTGACCCAAAAGTACGAATCTTGCCGGGAGCTCATTGATACCGCCAAGAAATTGGGTATCAAACAAGAAGACATCAGTACCGTGATAGAGGATTATCTTAACGCGGATAACCCGGGGAACAAAAAGGGAAATCGATTGCGTTTATAAGAAAAGGCCGAAACTCTATAGGAAGGAACAATACGGTATGCCTGATGTGGGAGCCGGTTAAAAAGGACAGTCTGCTATAGGCTGTCCTTTTTATTTGTGGTATATTGGTGGTGAATGTTAGGCCCTTCTTTAAGAAAGAGGGTAAGCTGGAAATGGTTTTTAGGAGAAAGTGATGGGTTTTCAATTTAGAAGCATCAATATTATCAATCCTGCGACTTTTGAGGGCGAAATTGTTTACGCCATTGTTTTATTGGTCTGCGCGGTTTTTCTTAATCGCATGCTGCGCCTGGCCGTTGATCGGGCCCTTGCCCGCGGTTCGCGCGTTCATGTTGACCGTACCAGGGTCAAGTTCATATCCCAATTGGCCCAGATCATTGTCTATATCGTTACATTTTTTATTTATGCCCATCTTATCCCAGCTTTGTCTAATTTAGGTAACGCGGGTCTTGCCAGCTTTGGGGTGCTATCGGTCGTTGCGGGGCTGGCGGCGCAAAATACGTTGGGGAATCTTATCGCAGGGATTTCTTTATTGCTTTATCGCCCCTTTAATGTCGGTGATCGCCTGCAGATTTCAGCACCCACAGGCCTGGAAACCGGACAGATCGAGAGTTTGAGCCTTGGTTACACGATCATTAAAACAGACGATAATCGCCGTGTGGTCGTCCCCAACAGCATCATGGCCAGCCAAACCACGATAAACATGACCCGGGATGATTCACGCGCCATTTGTTCAGTCTCTGTTGTCATAAGCCTTGATTCAGACCTTGATACAGCACGCGCGGCCCTTCTTGATATGGCCGGCAGCAACCGCAAAGCCCAGAAGATTGACGGCTGTTCTGTGACCCATCTAGACGGTTCAGGAGTCCAGCTTACCTTAAGTGTCTGGTGCGCTGACAGCCTCGTTGCTGGATCTTTAAAATGCGATTTGCTGGAAGACATCAAAAAACGTTTTTCTGCCCAGGGAATCAAAATTCCTCCAGTCCAACGCGTGATCATGTGTAAAGACTGAGGGGCCCATTGTTTTTTCAAACATCAAAGGAATTTGAATTTTTCGATGGCTTTCAGGAGTGCGTCTTCTTTGGTCACCTTCTTTGATTTTACCAGCTCCATCAAAGAATCGTCCATAAGGATCATACCCTGGGCTCGATTGGTCTGGATCTCACTGGTCAAACGCATGGTTTCACCGGTTTGGATGATGTTGCCCAGCGCTTGATTGCGGATGAGGATCTCATAAGCTGCCCAGCGTCGGGTTTTATCTGCGCTCGGCAGGAGTTGTTGGGCGATGATGGCCTTGAGATTGTTGGCCAATATCGTGCGGATCTGGTTCTTGCGATTAGGAGGGAAGGCATCGATGATGCGGTCAATGGTCTTGGCCGCAGAATTGGTATGCAGGGTCCCGAACACTAAAATCCCCATTTCGCTGGCAGTCAAGGCCAATTCAATGGTCTCCCTGTCGCGCATTTCTCCCACCAGGATAATATTAGCATCGCTTTTTATGGAAGTACGGAGACCGCTGGCAAAGGTCAAGGTGTCCTTGCCCACTTCTCTATGGGAGATCAAAGATTTTTTATTGATGTGGGTAAATTCGACCGGCTCTTCAATGGTGACGATTTTTTGGGCAAAGTTGGCATTGATATAATCAATGATAGCGGCCAGTGTCGTGGATTTGCCGCTTCCCGTTGGTCCTGTGACCAACACCAGGCCTGAGCGCCACTTGGAAAAGTCTTTGATACGGGGCGGCAGGTCCAAATCTTCAAGGGAGCGGATTTTTGAGGGGATCAAACGAAAAATAGCCCCTAATCCAAAAAAATGCCGGAAATAATTGGCCCTAAAGCGTGCCTGTTCTCCAAAGGCGTAAGCAAAATCAAGGTCTCCATGGCCTGCAAACTTTTGCCAATCTTCTTTGGGCGGCAATGGGGTCAGCAAGGTAAGCATTTTTTCCCGGGTAAGGATTTCATTACCCGCTTCCACCAATTTACCGTGGATGCGGATTTTGGGCTTTTGTCCTTCTTCCAGGTGCAAATCCGAGCCGTTTTTGCTGATTAAGTCGTTGAATAATTGATCGATTTCTTGCAGCATAGGAAATTATATCTGTCTATTGTTTAGTCAACTGTTGAAAGATAGTCCAAATTTTATCGAAATCGTCACGTGCAATCATCCGGATGATGTCCGGTGCCAGGTCAGCATTAGGCTTTAAACGCAGTTCCGTCAAAGAAACCTCTTCCAGGATGCCAATCTTGATAAACTCATTTAAAACCATTTCTCTATTCGAAGAGGCTTCAAGAAACCTTGATTTGCTCACAGTCCGTGGCGCGGAGATGGATTGCATCATCGTTGACGAGTTGGTTGCCCGTTCACAGGCCTCTTCTTTTGAGATCATGTTTTTATTGGCCAGATTTTCCAAGAAAGTGTCCATTAATATCATGCCGCTGGCTTTGCTGGTGGTGATAGCATTGTTGATCTGGCCCATTTTATTTGAACGGATCAAATTGGCCACAGGCGGCGTGACGATCAAGACTTCATAGGCAGGGACCATGCCCGTACCGTCTTTTTTGGGGACCAACTGCTGGCAAATGACCCCCCGCAAAGATTCTGAGAGCATATTTCGGACAATGGATTGTTCTTCAGCAGGGAAGGAATCAATGACACATGAGATGGTTTGGATTGCATTGACGGTATTCATGGTGCCGAAAACCAGGTGTCCGGTTTCAGCGGCACTTACGGCCAGTTGAATGGTGTTAAGGTCCCGCAATTCGCTGACTATCAGGATGTCAGGGTCTTCGCGTAATGCCGCGCGCAGGGCATTTGATTGAGAAAGGGTGTGGGTGTTGATTTCCCGCTGGGTGATTTGGCATAATTTCGGCTCATAAACGATTTCAATAGGCTCTTCGATGCTGATGATATGGTCATGGCGGTCTTGATTGATCAACTCAACTAAGACTGCCAGGGTGGTCGTTTTGCCGCAGCCTGCAGGGCCGGAAATCAACACCATGCCCTGTGCCCACTTGGTCAAGGCCATGCAGGAAGCCGGCATGCCTGTGTCTTCAAATTTCGGTATCCCGTTGGGAACGACCCTCGCCGTCAAGTCCCAGCCATTACGCTGTTTCATGATGGCCATGCGAAAGCGTCCGTGACCGTTGATCGTGTGCACGTATTCGGCATCACCGGTTTGTTCAAATCGACCCAAAAATTCTTTAGGTAAAGCAGCTGTAATCAGGAGATTGATTTGGTCCGCATTAAGAATTTCAGCCGTGATGTTCTTAAGCTTGCCGAATTGCCGGAATATAATAGGTTTCAAGGCGCCTATATGCACATCACTGGCATTTTCATGGCGTGCGAAAATGAGGATTTCATTTAAAGAGCTGTCGGGGCCGATTTGAGAAGGGACTTCTATATCAACAGTCCCTCGGCCGGAATTACCGGTAAAATCAACAGGAAGCATCCCGGGTTGTTTTTCATTGGTAGTTTGAGTGGACATGATTTTGTATTATAAGAAGTCTTTAAGGATAAACAAGCAAAGAAAAAGATTTTTGTGGTATAATGCCCCGATGAAAAAGATCGCCATAGTTGTCATAGTCATTGTTATTGCCTTGGTTGTTTTTAAAGATTTCTTCATTCAAAGTGCCATTTGTAATGTCGGGACCTCTGTTTTAGGCGCACCTGTGGAGGTCGGTTCCTTTGGTTGGGATTTATTTACCCAAAAGATCCATGTCCGTAATTTGCGTGTCTTTAACCCGCCGGGATTTCCCAGTCAGCCATTAATTGATATTCCCGCCATCGATGTGGATTACGACCTGCCTGCTTTGATGAAAGGTAATTTACATTTTCCATATATCCATATTGACCTTAAAGAAATGGTCATTGTCAAGAACGCAGAGGGCCGACTAAATGTGGACGCTTTGAAAGTGTCCCAAAAACCAACGGCCCAGCCCTCTTCCCCCTCGACCCAGGTCATAAGACCGTTATCCATTGATGTGATGAAATTGAGCCTTGACCGGACTGTTTATATGGACTATACCCGCTCAAACCAGCCTGTGGTGAAAGTTTTTGATGTGGGGTTTAAAGATAAAGTCTTTAAGAACATCAAGAGTGTCCAGCAGTTAAGCATTGTCATCCTGACGCAGGGAATGGGGCCAGCAGCCATAAAAACTGCTGCCATCTATGGCGTGGCAACAATCCTGGGGGCAAGTTTTCTGCCTGTTGGAATGGTAGCTGTTTTGATCGGCAAAGATAGCACAGAAGAAGAGTACACGGCAGATTTTGGCCATGTTTATGGTGCGGCACTCACTTTGCTTAAAGATGAAAACGGGTTTGTCAGTGAGGACCGTTCACATGGAATAATCAAGGGGAATATCGACGGCAGTACTTTGACGGTACAAATTCAACAGGTTGGGGACAGGGTGCATGTGTCTGCTTCTTCGCGCAAAATGATGATACCAAGGCATGAGATCGCTTCCGGGTATATGTATCAATTGTCCAATCGTTTAAAATAATTAACTTTAGTATGGACAAGTTTGTTATTGTGTTAAAATAGCAAGGAGTTTAATGAGGGGTCGAATTTAAATAACAGGAGGACACGGTGTTAATACGTTTATTATCTATTTTTATACTGGCGCTGGGCTTGAGTGGTTGTGCAACGACCCAGATGAAGACGCAAAATGAACAAATAGAATCGCGCATCACCGATCTTGAGAAGAACCTTCAGGCCAAGGACGCGGAGATAGTGGATTTGCAGTATCAAGTCAAGGACCTTTCCAGTAAAGTTGGCACTCCCAAGCCGGGAGATTCTGACCAGGCTTCCCCGGAAACTCCGAGTACCACAGACCAAACGGAGCTTTCCAAGACACCGGAAGTTTCTGATAACGCACAGATCATCCGTGTCAAAGTCAGGCCTGAGAAAATACAAAGGGCCCTTAAATCTGCGGGTGTTTATACCGGCCCTGTGGATGGTAAGATAGGCCAAGGCACCAAGGAGGCCATCATTGAATTTCAGAAAAGCCATGGCCTTAAGGCTGATGGGGTCTTAGGAAGAAAGACCTGGGAAGAATTGAAAGTATTTTTAAAGTAATTATTTGATACTTCCGAATGTAAAATTAATGATGTCATTCCCGAATATTTCTGTCGGGAATCCAGGGTTTAAGCAAAGAAAACGGCTGGAGGGGAATATGACCCGCCAGCCGTTTTTTTAAAGCAGCTGTATTTATTATTTGGATCCTTAGAAAGGGTTTCTTCATGGACATTACAGAGCAATATGACAAACTACGGGAACATATAGCCCAGCATGCCAAGGATTTTAAATTGTCTTGGGTGCAGTTAGGCCAGGGGCTTTATAGCGTCTGGCGTGATAAATTATACCATTCCTGGGGATTTGAGAAATTTGAAGATTATGTGGTCAGGGAGCTGGGTTTAAAGAAACCGTTGGCCTTGAAGCTGGTAAAAACATATTTTTTCGTCGAGCAGGATGAGCCTGTCTATTTGAAGAAAGAATTCGCCGA
>CAYZLU010000138.1:0-1420 GCA_964479285.1 uncultured Planctomycetales bacterium
CGTTGATATCGAGATCAAGGGTGTTTTAAAGATAGGTTCGAGAAATTATTTTAATAGGAATTTTAAAATGGTTTGTTACGAGAAGATTGAAATCGGGGATGATTGCTTAATTGCCGATTCAGTCCATATTTATGACCATGATCATCGATTTGCGGACCTGCAAAGGCATATTAAAGAACAAGGTTATATAGCTAAATCTGTTAAAATTGGCAGCAATGTATGGATAGGGGCAAAAGTGACAATACTAAAAGGTGTCATCATTGGCGATGGCGCCATCATTGGGGCCAATGCGGTGGTGAATAAAGATGTGCCTTCTAACGCAATTGCAGCCGGGAACCCTGCCCGGATCGTCAAAATGAGGGCTAATGCCAGATAAAATCAGGATATTACATATTATTAAAGCTTTGGGATTAGGCGGGGCTGAAGTCAATCTGCTGAATTTGGTCCAGGCCATTGATCCCAAACGGTTTGAGTTGCACGCGGCTTATTCTTCCGGTGGTGAGTTAGAGGAAAAATTTAAAAAAGCAGGGGTAAGGCTTTTTAAATTTGCTGACCAGGACCATAAGGTCAAGAGCCTGGCGAGCCTAGGCATTGTCATGCGCCTGGCAAATTATATTCGTCGAAATCGTATTGATATAGTGCATACGCATACCTTTAGCGCCCAGTTATGGGGTGCGGCAGCGGCAAAATTGACCGGGTGCATGATCATTGAACATGTGCATGATTTTCGGTATTTGGAGCCTGAAGATTTTGCGCGCAGGCGAGGGTTTAATAACCAATACAAGTTTGTGCATCAATTCAGGAATATTTCAGACAGGGTCGTTGTTTTAACGCGCCAGAACAGGGAATTTTTGATAAAGGAAAGAATTTATCCAATGGACAGGATCAGGGAGTATCAAAATGGGATCCCTTTGAATGGATCCTCGACAAAGACTTTCGGGGATGACATTTTTAGCAAGTTTGGTCTGGCTTCGGATGCTTTGATTATTTTGACCCCCATACGCATTGCCCCTGAGAAGAACGCGGACTTGATTGTGCGTATAGCCCCTGAGGTCATTCGTCAGGTACCAAAGGCTGTTTTTTTGATAGCAGGGGATGGGCCTTTGAATGAAAAAATAAAGAATGAAATTAAAAGCATGGGTTTGGAAAACAGTATCAAGATGATCGGTTATCACCCGGACATCCAGTTTTTGCTGGCCGGCGCCGATGTCTTTTTATTGCCATCCTTCCTTGAATTGCATTCCATCGCAGTGTTAGAAGCCATGAGCATGAAGGTGCCGGTGGTCATCTCCACAGAGGTGGGTTGTAACAGTGAATTTATTGACAATTGGCAAAACGGTGTCCTGCTTGATCCTTTTAAAGATGAAGGCTGGGCTGAAGCCATTGTGCGACTTCTCAAAGATCCGTCATTACGCCGCCA
>CAYZLU010000138.1:1430-6459 GCA_964479285.1 uncultured Planctomycetales bacterium
AAGGCCACCTGACGTGTATAGAGAAATTTAACATCACAGATGCTGCTCAAAGGTTTGAAAATCTCTATGTTGAACTCACGCACACTTGATTACCGCATATGGGTAACGCTGGCCGTAAGTTTGGGCTTTGGTTTGGTTTTAAACAAAGTTATTCCTGTATTGTCCGAAAAACCCCTTTATTTAATGGCGTTGCCTTTTGGCGTCTTGTTCTTTGCTTTCATGGTCATCAAACCTAAATGGTTTTTGATCATGATGATTGTATCCAGGCCGCTATTGGACAATCTTTTAAATCTTACCAAGTCTAATGTCGGCGAAGGGCAGGGGGTCGGTCTTGGCGCTGTCCTTAATCTGGCGATCATTGTATTAGCGGTCTTTTTAGCTTTCCATTATGCCGCTTTCCCGCGCCGCAATAAAGTAGTTCTGTGCTGGTATATCTTCCTGTTTCTTATGTTGGTGGCAGTCGGCTATTCTCCATTTCGAATGGGGGCTTTGCGCTTATATTTTAATTATTTAAGTTACTTTGCCATGTTTATCATCCCTTTTTTGATCATCAAAAATAAAGATGATTTTCAATATTGGATCAAAATCTTTGCATGGTCGTTTGTTTTACCTGTCTTTTTCGCAAATATTGATTTGATCCACGGGGGAAGGCAATATGAAGATGCGGGAAAACGCATTGCAGGGACATTTACGCACCCCAATGTGCTGGCTTTTTACCTGGTATTAGGGTTGACTTTCTATTTTTATGTCCTGAAAAGCGGATATTTGAAATTTAGGCCGAAAATCCTCATGATCATTAAGGTCCTCATGTTTAATATGGTGGTTTTATTGATTGCTACCAAGACCCGTAATGCCTGGATCGCCTGCCTGGCAGGTTTTTCCATTTATGGGTTTCTAAAAGACAGGAAATTGTTATTGGTCCTTTTTTTGCTCCTTCCCCTGGGACTCCTTGTCCCATCGGTCAAAGAACGTGTGTTAACGGTAGTCTCTGATAAGCAAGTGATTGATTATAAGGGGATCAATTCAATGGAATGGCGTTTACGCATGTGGCAAAGCAGTTTACCGTTGATTGAGCAAAGGCCTTTAGAAGGGTATGGTTTGACCTCTTTTAGGCCCATGTCCGAACAGTTTTCAACAGTAGGTGCCAATGGCGCCCATAGCGTTTATATTGAGCTACTTTTTGAAACCGGAATTTTTGGTTTATTGAGTTTTATTTCCTTATTTTTTGCCCCGCTGATTGTTTTTTGGGTAAACATGAACAGGTCCACTGACCATAAGCAAGCTAAATTATGGGCCATATTGATAGGCTATGTTATCAGCTATATCATTATTTGTTCGGCAGACAACATGCTTTTTTATCTGGTCTTAAACTGGTATGTTTTTTTCTTTATGGGCCTGATGCTTGTTTCCGAAAAATTTTCCCATGAATAATTATCTTATGGAAATAGAAAGATATTGCACGTTAAATTATAATGTTGTACAATTGTACTAGATGAAAAAATTAACGGTTGTCGATACATCAGTAGTATTAGCGGTGTTGTTAGGGGAGGTCCAAAAGCGGCGCTTGGAAGCGCTCACGAAAGGGATGGGTTTGATAGCGCCGCTTTCCTTAAAATGGGAAGTGGGGAACGCTTTATCCGCAATGTTTAAACGCAAAATGATTTCTTTACGGGAAAGTGAACGCGCATTAAATGCTTTTTACGAAATTCCGATACAGTTTGTAGATATCGATCTTTTTACTGCATTAAAGATATGCCATGAACATGGTATTTACGCGTATGATGCCTATATGATCGTTTGTTCGCAAAAGCACGAAGTGTCCTTATTGACTTTGGATGGGGTATTAAGGAATGTGGCCCAAAAGTGTCTGGTGGAAACTACGGAGGTGTAACAATGACTGTCTTTACTTTTTCGCAAGCGCGTCAGAATTTTGCCAAAGTGTTGGAAAAGGCCAAAACAGAAGAAGTGTTGATTAAAAGACGTGATGGAAGTATTTTTAGTTTAAGGTCTGCCAAAAAATTGCGTTCTCCTTTAGCAGTGCGTGGTTTAAAAACACGTATTACTGCCAAGGAAATTGTTGAAATAGTGCGGGAAGTACGTCGCCGTAATTAAAGAGACGCGTTTCCGCTTTTTTATTCCCCATGAATGTTGTTAATGTTTCTTTCATTATTCCTTCTTACAATTCCTATCAAACGATAGACCGCGTTTTAAACAGTATTTTTGTTTTGAAATCTTTAGAATATGTTAGTGACGTGATTGTGGTGGATTCTTCTGAAGATGGGAAGACGCGGGAAATGTTGAAAGGTTTTTCTGTTTTTTTCGGGGACAAGTTAAAAATAGTCCTGCTGGACAAAAAAACTTCTCCGGCACTTGGGCGTAATATCGGTGTGGGGCACGCCCAGGGGGAGCTTTTGTGTTTCATTGATAGTGATGTGTATTTGGATAAGAATTGGTTGAAAAACGTCTTGCAAGCGTATGAGGCCGGTTGTCTATCAGGCTGCGGGTCGGTGTCTGCACCGGATTTTCAACAGAACAGTAAACTGGCCCTGGCACAGCTCTATTTGCAGTTTAATGAATCTTTGGACACAGGTGAAACGCGGACAGTAAAAATGGTCCCTGCATGTAATATGTTTGTCAAACGTGGGCTTTTTGATAAAGCGGGAGGCTTTCCTGATATCAGGGCGTCTGAAGATGTTTTATTGTGCTTGAAATTAGGTGAATTGACCAAGGTCTGGTTTGTGCCTGAAGCGAAGTGTTTTCATATTTTTCGTGAATCATTGGATTCCTATTTTAATAACCAAAAGGTGCTGGGAAAATACATCATCGTATATCGCAAGATGATGTATAATAAGTGGTACTATAAGGGTCCATGGCCTTTATTGATGTTGCCGGGTTTTTTGTTGGTCAAAATGACACGCATTAAATGGCGGATATATAAGGCCGGTTGGACTCATTATATGAAATTTGTTGCCAGTTCCCCGCTGTTCATGGCGGGCCTCTGGTATTGGGCGGTTGGGTTTGTAGAAGGGTGCAAGGATGAAATTTGACTTTATCAAAGTGATGTTAGCAGGTTTTTTTTTATCATCAACTGCTGTTTATGCTGCAGGTGACCATTGGGACTTTGCTGGTTGGTATGGTGGAGGGTGTTTCCCTAATATTACCTTTGATTCCAAAAATAAAAACAGGGTATATCTGACCTCTGATGTCGCTGGCATTTGGAGAAGTGATGATTTAGGCGAGCATTGGTATTTTATCACCAAGGGCTTGGGTCAGTTGACCGTGGCCCAAGTGGCCATAGCCCCTTCTGATTCTAATAGACTTTATGCGGCCACAGGTGGCGGGGTTTTTGTTTCCAGCAATGCCGGGGCATCATGGGCGCCCGCGGACACTTTTAATAACACCATTACCTTTGTTCGGCCCCAAAATTATCGTCCTATTGCCGTTGATCCTCAAAACCCTGATAAACTTTGCATAGGCACAGCTATAGGAAAAGTCTTTTGTTCCAATAATGCCGGTAATCAATGGACAGATATGGACCCTGAGGGGAAAACCTTCTCTGATAATCAACCTATTGCAGCCGTTATTTTTGAGTCTCCAGGTCAATTCGTGGCATCAACATCTAAAGGTTTAAACCGCTGTTCACTTACCAATAATGTGTGCCAGATTATAAAAAACAGCCCTGCCAATGCCACGGACTTTTTATTTTCTACTAATTCCCCCAAGACTTTATATGTTGCCGGGAGTAATAAGTTATGGATATCCAGGGATTCTGGAGCGTCCTGGAGCCAGTCCCAAAACAGTGTTCCAAAAGGGACAATCTATCGAATAGCTTTGCAGGAGAGTGCGTCTCAAGCTGTCTTTCGTTCACTAGCTTTCCGTGGGCTGGGGCGACCTATGATCAAGTCGGTAGCTCTCGGTGCAAGTACAGCCAAACCTGTCATACGCGTGATATGGAATACAGATTCCAATGGGGGCGTTCTCATGACCCCGGATGAAGGGACTACATGGGAAAACCAGGATGCTCATCTTAACAGCGATGTGATTTCTGACCCTACGACGGCGTGGGTGGTAAAAGGAGGAAAATCAAATAGTCTTCAGGTCGACCCTTTTAACCCGGGTGTGATTTTTAGGACGGATTGGTGGAGCGTTTATCGCAGTGATGACAGCGGTGCCAATTGGTATGAGAAAATTGTTGGCGCGCCCAATACGGTCGCGACCCAGGTCGTTCCAGCTCTCAATGGCGGCCTATACGTGGCCAGTATGGATGATGGTCTTTTATCCAGCCAGGATGGTGGAAAGACCTATCAATGTTTATTTCCCAAGAAATATGATAATAAAACTGCGGGACATGTTTGGCGTATAGCTGTCTTAGGTGACACCATTGTGGGGACATCATCGCCGTGGAATATCGACATCAACCAAGTGATTTTAAGCGGCGATGGGGGAAAATCTTTTAGTTTGATAAACCAAGATTTTCCTTCCCGAAGGCCTAAAGTCAATACCCTGTGGAGTGAAGGGTACCCTCGGGCTTTGGCGGTGGACCCTGCGAATCCAAATACGATTTATATGGGTATTGATGGGGATGACGGGGGTGGACTTTTTGTTTCTAAAGACCAGGGGGCCAACTGGCAGCTTTCTGATGGGCAGCCAGGGTCATTGCGTGTTTATCGTTCCCTGGTTGTTGATCCCACAGATTCAAATCGTATTTTTTGGGGCGCGGCTGCCAATACTGTTGGTGGGGTATACATATCAGAAGATAATGCAAAAACTTTTAACCATCCCCCCAAACAGCCCCAATGGCCTTTTGATTTAACAGTGGGTCCTGATGGCACCGTGTACGCTGCTGTTGATAGTGGAGGGGCTAAATTATTTGCCTCAACTGATCATGGTTATACTTGGAAGATGATAGGAAATTTTGGCACGGGCAGGGCGCTTGGGGCAGTGACAGTGGATCCGTTAAACGCCAAACGTATTGTGGCCAGTACCGTCAGTTGGAGCAATGCAGCACCTTGCAAGATTTATATGAGTA
>CAYZLU010000139.1:0-6438 GCA_964479285.1 uncultured Planctomycetales bacterium
AGTCAACCGCCACTATTCCCAATAATATCCCTGCAACAATGTGTTGTGGTTTCATAACACCTGATGTTAATAAGCATATCACCCAAGAAATTTGATGTAAAAAATTGCTTGCCCGAATCCGTCTCTTTCAGTTTACTCTTACTAGAAGGGCTTACACCGACTGACAAGGCGTATCGAGGCATAATAAACCTGAACAAAATAATATCGGTCTTTTAGTTTTATTCCTACCATTTGAAATTACCAATGACTTTTTCAAGCCTACTGGTGGCGTCTTTTGCATCCTTAAGATATAGGCTATTTAATTGCTCTAGTGTCTTTTCTTCATTATCCCATTCATCAAAATTGATATACTTTGTGAAAAATCTAGTGTACTTACTCTTCCCCAGCTCTAACGCCGCAGCAGAAAACTTAAATGAATTTACTTCCAGAATCTTCATAAAATTAAGTCTCTGTTGAGGATCTTTAATAGGTCCAACTTCAAGAATTATGCCTAACCAATCCTCTTTGGTAGAAAAACGAAAACGATAAGAAAAAGGGTACTCCGATTCCCACCCCTTGCACAATTTAGGTAATTTATTCTTAAATACCGCAGGCACAAACCAGAAACTTCTATTATTCCTTAAAGTTTCCTCTAAGGGATTTTGTTTCTTAAACTCATCAAAGACCGTATCCAATGAGGATTCGATTCCGTATTTGTTAATTGCATCAATAGCATCTCTATGTTGTCTGTATATGCTTTTGCATAATTTTACCAACTCATTATTATTTTGCATTGTTATCGCTCCCAGAATTTTTAAATAGAAATTTATAAAATCAATGACCTTAAAGTTTAAGCTTTCTTTGTATAAATCAATAATTAATCTTAAATTAGAAAAAATTATCTCGTGGCTTAGGGTCGCATAGCTTTGGACGTCAGATTCCAACAAATCAAAATTCTTTAAAGTCAGTGCGATTGGGACAACTCGATACCCTAAAAACTCACTTTTTACGTGAGTGAGATAAGCGTTAATCTGCTCTTCATTAAATTGGGCATATATTTTATTCTCTATCAAAAGAATCAGTTGGTTAGACTTTGAAATGACTAAAATATCAATATTGTTATGCTCCCGCTTAACTTGAACATCATAAAAATTCATAGTTTGGATTTGAATTATCGAAATTGGCATCTCAAAATTAATATTTCTAGCTACTAATTCAATGAGCAACTTCTTTAAGACTTTATCTCCTAACCCATGATTTTCATTAGGATTTAATAACCAAGCAAGAACGTTGGAATGTCTGATCTCATTTTCCTCTATTTTCAAAACATTTAGAGGATTAAACTCTTTTAGCTTGGCTTCCAAAACCTCAAGTTGATCGTTCTGAGCTACAAACTCATAAAGTTCTTTTGTCAAATTAGAATTTTTCATATGTTAATTATAAATCCAAAAACACGCGTATGCCAAACTCCGGTTAAAAATCTTGAAAGATGTATCATCTAACAGTCTCCTCATTTTGGCGTTTTAACCTTATCCGAAGAGGCTTTAAAGGGCAATTGTAGAATACCGGTCTTTTCTTGCGCATCTCCTTACCTTTCTCTCACGCAAATACAAAAATTGATCACCCAGCAACTGTCAACAGCGCCAGCCCCATGAACAATGGGCTCGCCCATCCTTACTTCCAACCCATGGATTTGATCAAAACATCGGCGACATGTTCGGCCAGGATCCTTGAGCCTTGCGGCGTGAAGTGACCGAAATCACCGGAATGGTGGTCGTTAAAAACTAGATCATACCCGAAACGATTGACAGCCTCTTGAAATGTTTTTTGATTGTCAATAAAAACGATCCTTTGTTGGTCCGATGCTGACTGCACCATGTATTCAAGCGTTTCCAAGTCACGTAAAGGATACTGCATCAATACAGGCATTACCTCTCTCTTCTTTAATATCTCCAACAATTTTAAATAATTCGCCTTGGTCTCCATTAAAAACCGACCCTTAAACAATGCCCTGGCCTTTTGCTTCCACTGGTCTCCTTGTTGTTGGTCTCCTAATTTTTCATAACACTGATAAATCATATTTGGGAAAAAAGCGTTCTTGGGGTTCTCATCATAAAGCTTTCCTAAGGAGGCGATCTCATAGACGGCATATTCCTGATTGCTGCATAAATTGGTAATCTGTATATCATACCAAAGCTGATAAGGGACTTCTTGCAAGGCTAGAAACATTTCTTTGTATTTGGATTCCCGGTACAAAACGATGGCAAGATAATGATAAAACGTAAATTGGGTGTTTTGTTTTTTAGCTTGGAGGGACTCAGCCAGAATACGAAAGATCGTTTCAGCCAAAGGATATTTTTTATTCTGCATGCACATTACCCCTAGGAAGAAGGCTTTGGCTACATTCTCATCCGAAGTTCCCGGCGAAATGTCTTTTTGTTCGACAACTGTATTCTGTCGGGCTGCTACAGGGAGAGCTTTCACGGAAGTAGGGACATGCATGGTCTGTATAAAATTCATTTTGAAATCAGCACAAAGTCCACGAAAAAGCTTGTAAACGCGCAAACTATGGAAGAATCCAGCCATAGAAAAAGAATGTTTGCCGGTTTCCATGAACTGGAAGTCAGAACCTCCATAGACTTCATCGGCAAGCCCCATCATGACAATGACCATGTCCGGCTTATATTTATTAAGTAAAGGCTCCAAGAGGCCCACGATCTGCCCCGAAGTTATCCCGGATATCCCTTTATTAACCACCTGAAAAGTCCTGGATAAATGCTTTTTGTTTAAAATTTCTTCCAGATACTGCGGGTAGTAGCTACCGAAGGTCATGGACTCGCCGAGGCACAAAATCCGGTAACTACGCCGGTCATTGCTGTTAAAATGATTCCGATAGTCCTGGAGGCGCAAAACGACAAAACCGCCTATCCTCAGGAAAATTTCCATGCAGAATAAAAAAAAGATGATCCGTAATAATCTTTTCGTCATGGCCGTCTAGAATTGGAAATAATAAAATTTTTGGGTTTTCATGATGCCCCAGCCCAGAAGCAGATAGGTCATCAATGCGTAGATGACTGTTTTAAGCAGCCAATGCTGTTTAAAAACAACGAGCAGATCATTGGCCTTAAACTGTAAAATTTGCACCGTCAATAACGGTAACACGATGAGTGCCGACTTAACCCATAAAGAAAAATCCTGCTGGTTCCATTTAAAATTAAATAACAAAGAGACTATCATGCCCCTGATTTGAGAAAAGGACTGCACCCTGAACAATAACCAGCCCAATACCATCAAATGAAAAAAGAAAACAATCTTTAAAAAATCTTTAAATGGGTGCCGGCCGGTTGGTACGGCAGGATGATCATCCGTACACCGGCGATGGATGATCAAGAGTATCGCGTGATAAGCCCCCCAACAAACAAAGGTCCATGCGGCTCCATGCCATAATCCGCCCAGGAGCATTGTCAACAGCAATGAGAAGTACATACGCCCGTTGCCTTTTCTGTCTCCACCTAAAGGAATATACAGATAGTCTCTCAGCCATGTGGAGAGGCTGATGTGCCAGCGCCGCCAGAATTCACGGGGGTTCGTGGCAAAATAAGGAAATCTGAAATTGATCGTGATGTCAAAGCCCATGCACTTGCCCAGGCCGCGGGCCATATTGGAATATCCGTCAAAATCGCAAAAGATTTGAAAGCTAAACGCATAGAGAGCAAGCAAAATTGTACCCCCCTCATAAGGTCCCGACGAAGCAAAAACCGGGTCTACGATCTTGGCCAAGTTATCCGCCACGAACATTTTCTCGAAAAGACCCCAAAAAAACCAGTAGCATCCTTCAAAAAAAAGCTCTGCCGTGACGAGACGCGGCAAGGAGATTTGCGGTAGAAAATTTTTAGCGCGCATGATCGGCCCCGCAATCAAATGCGGAAAATACAGGACAAAAAGGAGGTAATCCATGTAGCTTTGCGCTGGTCTGGCCTCCCTGCGGTAGATATCCACCGTATAACTGATCGCTTCAAAAGTGTAAAATGAAATGCCCAAGGGCAGGATGATTTTTAATGGAATATACGCGGCATGGGATGCAGGGGGAAAAAATTTTAAGAACACATCAAGATTGGCCGTAAAAAAATTAGCATACTTAAAAAACCCCAGGATGGCCAGATTGACAAAAATGCTTAAACATAAGAACCGTTTTCTTATTTTAGGGTCATTGCTCTGGTCAATGCGGCGGCCGCAAAAATAATCGATGGTGATGGAAGCAAACATAATACTTAAAAACTTCCAGTTCCAGGCTGCATAAAACAAACAGCTGGCCAAAATCAAAATCCTGTTTTGCCAGCGGTGTTTTAATAATAAATAAAGGATATAAATTACAGGGAAAAAAAGAAGGAACTCGAAGGAATTAAATAACATCTATTTTACAAGGCGCATTGCCAAATTTTTCTAATCCTTCTTTCAAAGCGTCTTCATAGAATTTAGAAAAATTTATAACCTTTTCACCTTTAATTAATGCAAATTCATTGAGATGCGTGGGTAAAAATTCGTCGAGGTGGGATAAAAAAACACAATATTCTTGCTGTAGGGCTCCGGACATATATTTATCCTAACAAACAAACGGTCGAAGACAAGAATTTTCGAATTCTTAAAGTGCTTGCAAAAATTAGCTAAAAATGGCTCCAACCGGATTTGGTACCACTTAAATCATTAATATAAAAGTCAAAATAAAACGATGTCGGGCGATGCTTAACCGACAAGATTTATTAAATGCTAAATAGCCCCAACCGGATTTACTTTGAACCAAATCCTCAAAGACATCGAAGCTATATTCAAGTTCAAGGATTTAGTATCAATGCCTATTGCTGGCGGTTACGCCTCAGTAAAGGCAAGTACTCCCCAACATCATTAGAATCATTGAGAATAACCTACAGGAGGAATTGTTAAAAACGACGGTTTTGTACTAGAAATCTTTTGCCGAGGGATACTGCAGTGGTGCTTTGCCAACGGCATTAAGCACCCTCGGCAACTTTTCTCCCTCACCAGCTTTACGGATCTCTTTGAGTTCCACGCTAAAATTCCAATTGTCGCCATAATCAAAGAAAAAAAGCATTGTTTTACCTATGGAAGTAAATACCTTACTGACCTTTGGTTTCTTTACTCCTTGTGCATGTGGTGCGGTTGGCTCTTCTCCAATATCGACAAACAATTCATAAATTTCTTTTTGGGATGATCGCTTTTGAATGTCGACATCACCATAGAACGCGAAACAATGGTAAAAGAAGAAATCAAAGGACCGAACAATGGTGCCCGCAAATTGATATAAACTTTTCTTTCCCGAAATGGCAATCGTTCTAATTACTTTCCTTGCCTTGGCTGAATCTCGTATGACTTGAACATCAAAAATATATACATCATCCACAATAGGCTTCTTAGGTAAAACTTTTGCGTGCTTCCCAAAATGTTCCCTTAATTTGCCATAACCTGCCAATTTCTTATACAAAGCAATCAATTCGTCTTTGGGAGAATCGTTTTGAATAGCTTCATATGATAGGGCCTCCAAACACTCCCCTAAATCATCATAAATCATCTTCAACCTTACAAGACCGTCCTCATCTCTGGCCTTGTCTAAAACTTCATAAATACCCGGCTCCAGATAAACGATCCGTTCTAATAACAGAAATTCTTCATTGGTGACTAAAAATGAAATCCCGCTTTGTTTCATAAAATTATCCTAATATTTTGCGGTTATCCAATAAAACTAAAAAGACAATTTGAAACTTTGGGCAGGGCCATCATAGGTAAAAACACCGAACTGTAAAACATCACGACCAATCAGGCAATCAATGCTATGGTCTTGAAGATCTGCACTGAATACCCGCAGCATATTTAAATACATATTGAAATCGAATTCCAATGCGATGTCATATTTATTTACAATCTTGCTGGATTGAGAAGTATAAACCTTAGCTGAACCCCTGGGAATCAACTTTAAAAATTCAATAATCTTGTTACTGACAGATGTAGTCTGTGCGCCCGTGTCAAACAGTGCCTGTACTTTTATAAATGGCACATCTTTCTTTTCTAATTTCAATGCTTCGATTGCAACAAATGAAGGCGTAATAATGACTGGATAAATTGGACCATTTTCATGAAGAAATGCAGACTGTGCGGATATTGATGCAGACATTAGTTAAGATCTATGCCTTGATGAAAATAATGAACTTCCTCTTTCTCTTTTACTTCTTCTATAAAGAAGGAAACATTGCCAAAACGTTCTAATCCTTCTCGGAGAGCTTTTTCATAAGAAGAAAAAAAACTCACCACCTGCTCGCCTTTTATAAGCACAAATTCATGTAGATGTGTCTTGGAAAAATCCTGGAGGTGGGAAAGGAAGAATTTATATTCTTGTTCGAGGGCGATTGCCATAAATTTATATTAACATAGAACGAATGTTTGACAAGA
>CAYZLU010000140.1:0-6372 GCA_964479285.1 uncultured Planctomycetales bacterium
ATATCCTGATCGTGGATTCTAAAGGAAACCCTGTTGTAGTGCACAAAACCTACGGTCATGGTTTTTATGGGGCAAGTCAATGGGGGGGTTTACAGCATCTTGGAACACCGGAATTTCCGTCTAAATTCCATGCGGAAGGGAATTATTTGAAATTTGTTGATATTTTTGGGTTCCAAAGTTTTGCCATACCGATTTCTATCAGAGAATTGGATGATATTGGTTATTTGATTGTGGGCCCTGTTGTCCTTAACAAACCTCTTGAACAATCCCGGTACCAAGCCATCGCCCAAGATTTTAATGTGAATTATTCAGATTTTGTGGAATGTTTAAATGAAGTCCGGGTACTCTCTTTTAACGGCCTTAAATCGATCATGGAGCTTTTATTTGAACTTTCCCGATACTCTTTAAGAATGGAGGTCACAGAAAGAACTGTCATGGAAAATTTCCAAACAGGATTTATTCACCCAATTTTTACGACCGCATTGGAACTCTCCATGGCCTTGACCCAAGCTGAATGCGGTTCTATTATGCTGCTAAATAAGCACACCGGCGAACTTACTATCCAAGCCTTCAAAGGCATTGACTTCCCTGGAATCCAGGGCATTTCTGCCAAACTAGATGAAGGAATTGCCGGTTTAGCTGCCCGGGAAAAAAAAGCTTTTGTCATCAGAGAAGGTCAATCAAACGACAAAATCCATCATTTGCTCAAAAAGCCAGAATTAAATTGCGCCCTCGTATTGCCTATCATCAAGAATAACGATGAAATTTTGGGGGTCATGAACATATCTACCCACCAAAAGACAAGCCGCCTAGCCACACACAGCCAACAGATGCTTAAAAGCCTTACTGAAATCACATCCGCTGCCTTCAGCAATATTTGATAGAACGCATAAAACAACCAATCAAATTTATTCTTTTTTTCTTGTTTTTTCTTTATTTTAATTCAAAATACAAATGTGCGTCCAATTAAAATTCTTTATGTTTTTATTTTATCAATTTTTTCCTCATTAGCTGTCGCCCAAGCTGCAGGTGGACGCGATTTAATAATCCAAAACGAATTAAATTGTTACGACAAACATTTGCCCCAGGATGGCGGGATCAACTGGAACGACGTTTGTGATATGCCCGTGTCTTCCGACCAAGATCATATACAAATTGTCAATCAACAAATGGATCAGGTACAGGGAATTTCCGGGCAACAAACAACTCCTCAACAGTATGCCATGCTGGACAACACACAGGTCGCCTCTAAAAAACCTGAATGGGTCTATGCCATGTCTAGTGAAGTTTCACATATCAGTTATCATGAGCCTTCGTTGCACGTTAGTGAAAAAGGGATGATGTATGGGATTGATGGAAGCTACACCTACCGTCCTCATGAAGGCAACGTCTTTAATTCAGAAATTTCAAATATGTACCGCCTGGAAGGAAGGTTCAGTTATGGCAAGGTCGATTATAATGGTTCCTTTTCTGATGGTACCCCATATACTTTTGACGGCATTAGCGATTATCTCTTTGAGTTCAGGGGACTTCTTGGTAAAGATTTTTTCATTAATAATGGATCCACTACCTTGACGCCATACCTTGGTGGAGGGTACCGTTCTTTATTTGACACTTTTTCTGAGTCTCCATCTGGGTATAACCGCCGAATCCAATATTTATATATACCAACAGGTTTTGAGGTATTGACCCAGCTTAACGATGGCTGGTCTATTGGTGGAAATCTGGAATATGATTTTCTTGCCTATGGAAGGGTGACCAGTTATTTAGGGGAATTGGGCCTGGGGGATGTTTCAAACAATCAGAAGCATGGTTATGGGATACGGGGATCAATTAAATTCATCAAAAAATGGGACCGCATTAATTTAATATTTGAACCTTTTATCCGTTATTGGCATATCCACAATTCAGACGTGCAGGAAAGCACTCCATTTATTTATAATGGCACGCAGTATGTTCTCGTAGGTCTTGAACCCAATAATAATTCCACTGAAATCGGCGGAAAGCTGGGAATAGAATTCTAGAATCCATCCCAAAATTTGTGACGGAATTGAGGATGGCTTTTAGTCAAATTTCTGATGCGATCCATCGCAAAAGGGTTTGTTTGCGCTGATTTTGCAACCGCACCATGCCACCTGTTTCTCTTCAGTGATTTCCACAAATACAGGCCGCATACCAGTGCTCCCATGCGAGCCGTCGCAAAATGGTTGTTTTCTTGACTCGCCGCAACTGCACCAAACGTAACGGCCAGGCTTTACATTCATGAAATAAGGGTGATTATCATTGCTCATCAGGATTTAGGTAAAGTAAGGATGGGTTGGCCCAATTCCTGGATTTGGCCGACGAACGTACATAGGCTGAAATTATCGTCATATAAATAAACTTTTCCATTGTTTTGATCAAAGAACCCCATACGATTATTGCCGGTGATAAATGGCAATACACCTGCAAAACCTTTGGTCTGGGCTTTACCTTGCATTGTCGCACCTAAAACAAAACATAAAGCTAGGATAACAATCGATAAGCAAGTAGTTGTTTTATTCATAGATTTCTCCTTGGTTGATGTTATAATTTATTCTTTATTTTAACAAATTGGTAGCGATTTTATGAAAAAATATGATTTTATAATCATCGGATCAGGTATCATTGGAATGGCCATAGGCCACGCCATCAAAAACCGAAAATTGGATGCCAGTGTTTTGATTTTGGACAAAGAGCCAAGTGAAGCGCAGCATGCCTCCGGCCGCAATAGCGGTGTGCTGCATTCAGGATTTTATTACACCGCTGACAGCCTTAAGGCCAAATTTACCGTTGACGGGAGCCGGGCCATGAAGGCCTATGTCAAAGCCAAGGGGCTTGGCTTGAACGAATGCGGAAAACTAGTCGTGGCCCAAAATGAACATGAGTTAAGGCAATTAGATGAGCTCTTGCGCCGAGGCCGCAAGAATGGCTCTAACGTGCGCCTGATCGATGAGGCAGAAGTCTTTGATATAGACCCCAATGTTAAAACATTCAAACGCGCCTTGTTTTCCCCAGACACCGCCAGCATTGATCCAAAAGAAGTATGTGCATCCCTCAAGAATGATTTGCTGGCCTTGGGTGTCGAGTTTTCTTATAATACGAGATTCTTGCGGCACTCCTTAGAGACAGTCCAAACAAGCATAGGTGAGTTTCAAGGAGGTAAAATCATCAACTGCGCAGGCCTTTACGCAGACCGTGTGGCCAAGGATTTTGGGTTTGGATTGAAATACACGATGGTCCCTTTTAAAGGGTTATATTTAAAATATACAAAAAACAAAAGTGATCTTAGTATCAATGTCTACCCTGTGCCAAATTTAAAAAACCCTTTCCTGGGAGTCCACTATACCAAAACAGTGACAGGGGACATTAAAATTGGACCTACAGCCATCCCTGCGTTCTGGCGGGAGAATTACAATTCAATGGATCGTTTTTCATTCAATGAAATGTCTGAAATATTAGCTTCTGAAATTAAATTGTACGTGACTAACTCTTCAAATTTCCGTTCACTGGCCCATGAGGAAATGCGAAAGTATAACAAGGATTATTTTATCTCATTGGCATTGTCCATGGTCAAGTACATTGATCCAAAAGGATTCACAGAATGGACTAAGCCTGGTATCAGGGCCCAGCTCCTGGATAAAGAAACACTTAGCCTTGTCCAGGATTTTGTTGTAGAATGGGACCACAAAAGCGTTCATGTACTTAATGCCGTGTCTCCGGCCTTTACCTGCGCCTTCCCATTTTCCCAATTTGTGGTTGACCGGTATGTCTTTATTTAACCTTCCTTGGCTATGTTCAAAAGGATGCTTATCAAGGGCCAAGTCATAAAAATCACCTTCAATCGATTGAAATAATATGATGAGTTTACCAGTTAAAGTTGCTTCCCGTTCGAGCCCGTTGGCTTTGGCCCAAGTCGACGAAATTCTCCGTGAATTAAAGGTCCTGGGCATTGTCTTCGATGTGGAAATGTTAAAATTTGAAACTGCAGGGGACAAGGACAAAGTGACGCCTTTGACCAGAAGCCGGGATGATTTTTTTACTGATGCCATTGACCAGGCCTTGCTTGAAGGCAGGGCGGACATAGCCATACACAGCGCCAAGGACCTGCCCAAAAATTTACCCGAAGGTTTAAAGATTTTTGCATTAACTCAAGGGTTGGATGATAAAGATGCCTGGGTTAGCCCTGTTTATTGGAAAGATTTACCCCCAAAATCAAAAGTCGGCACCAGCAGTGTCTTGCGCCAACAACAGATCCTTCAAATACGTCCGGATGTCACCATCGTCAATATCCGGGGGACGATTAATGAACGCATTCAATTAGTCGAAGAATCAAAAGTAGACGGCATCGTGGTTGCTGCATGCGCTCTAAAGCGGTTAAAACTGGAATCTAAAATTAAAGATATTTTTCCATGGGAAGGTATGCCCCTGCAAGGCCAGTTAGCGGTGGTGGGCCGTGTAAATGACCATGGATTAGCGGGTTTAATTAAATGTATTGATGTCCGTCAACGCTATGGCAAGGTCACCCTGGTCGGCGCCGGCCCTGGTGATCCGGAATTAATAACCCTCAAAGGGATCATGGCCCTTCAAGATGCCGAATGTGTGTTTTATGATTATTTACTTGATCCCAGTCTTTTAAAATACGCGCCCAAAGCCATGCATATCTACGCCGGCAAACGCAAGGGGGAACATTCCCTCTCACAGGATAATCTTTCACGATTACTTAAAGAAAAAGCTGTTGCCGGCAAAAAAGTAGTGCGCCTTAAAGGGGGGGACCCTTTAATTTTTGGCCGTGGGGCGGATGAGATCCAATACTTGCGTTCCTATCATGTCGAAGTTGAGGTCATTCCAGGTATCAGTTCAGCCATAGGTATTCCTTCGTCCTTGGGTATTCCTTTAACAGCAAGGGGCGTTGCCTCATCCGTTGCTTTTTTAAGCGGCCATGAGGAAGATGAAGTTAAAGGTGATCCAAAATCCGTGGTCATACCGAAAGCGGACACCCTTGTTTTTCTAATGGGATTGACTAAACTCAACACTATTGTTGTATCATTGCGAGAAGCAGGCTGGCCTTCGGGAACGCCTGTAATGGTCATTGCCAACGGCACCAAGCCCCAGGAAAAGATTGTCATAGGTACTTTAGAGACGATTGAAAATCTGGTCCAAGTCCAAGATTTAAAACCTCCTGCCTTGATCGTGGTCGGGAAGACCGTTAGATTTTACAATCCATCAATTAAAAAAATATTCCTGCATTGCGGGACGCATCCAGACTTATACAGGCATTTAGGCCAAATTGTACCTTGGCCCATGATTGACATTAAACCTGTCTCATTAAATGAGGCCCAGCAAAAAAAAATACTGGAATTTTTTGAATCTGCAGACATCATTGTTTGCACGAGCTGGTATGCGGGGGAATATTTCGTAAAAACACTTCGTTTGATCCAACCTAATGTCCATTTTAATGACAAAATTTTTGCTGTCATTGGCCGACGTACCCAGAAAGTGTTAGAAGGATACAATATTAATGCCGCAGTCGTGTCCCAAGAGGAAACAGCCCAGGGGTTGTTCGAAGCAATGACCAGGCAACTGGACCTTAAAGGTAAACGTATCTTGTTTCCACGTTCATCCCTTCCGAATCCCTACCTAAAAGAAGCTTTATTGGCCTTGGGAGCTCAGGTCACGGAAATCACTATTTACGAAAACACCAAACCTGCCAAACGGGATTTGCCGTCCATCAATTTTGAGGGTATCATTTTTACTAGCCCATCAACAGTGCGGAATTTCTTGGCTGATTATGGTACAATACCCTCTGATTGGAAGATCATGGCCAAAGGGCCTGTTACATTAAAAATATTGCAGGAATCGGGATATAATCATGCCTCATCGTTATCGTAGGTTGCGGGCCACTCCCACCATCAGGGATTTTGTCCGTGAAACAAATTTGAATGCAGATGATTTGCTTCAGCCATTTTTTGTGATCGATGGGAAAAACAAAAAGGAAGCCATCTCATCCATGCCGGGAATATTCCGTTTTTCCGTCGATTTATTGCTCAAAGACATAGAAGCCTATACCCGTTTAGGCGGCAGGGGTGGTATATTTTTTAGTGTGTCCCATCATAAAGACAATACCGGTAAATATGCCCATGCCTCGAACAGTCCAGTGGTCATGGCCATCAAAGCGATAAAAAAATATTTTCCGGATTTTTTAATCGTGACAGATGTGTGTTTGTGCGCCTATATGAGCCATGGCCATTGCGGTATCGTTGAAGGCCCCAAAATCAATAACGATAAAACCCTGCCAATACTCGCTAAAATGGCCTTGGCACACGCCCAAGCTGGAGCTGACATAGTGGCCCC